>CAZBMU010000153.1:0-1509 GCA_964493175.1 uncultured Clostridium sp. | reverse complement strand
AAAGCTGGTAAAGCATTAAAAGAAGTTGTAAACAAAAAATAAGAAATTTATATAATATATAAATATATGAATTCATATAAAAGAAGCTATTTTAGCTTCTTTTTAATTGACATAAAACAAAAACAGGTTTATAATATATATATGAATTTTTTTTAATAAGGAGGGTATTATTTTGAGTCTTAAAATTTTTACAAAAAAGGAACTTAGTGAAGACGAGCAAATAAAAAAATTTATCAAAGTATACTCACGGGATATGGAAAAAGTTGAACGGGAGCATATAGGGGAGTTCAGAGGTTGTTGGTATCCACTTAGGAAAAAAGAATATGAAAAATTTAAAAAATGGGAAGACAGAATCAATGAAATGAGTTCAAAGTATTTTTTCAGATTTTTTCCAAACGAGTTCTATGTAACAAAAAAATAAGCAAAAAAATAATCAACCCAAAGGCAATAGAATAATTTCTATTGCCTTAACTATATAATTTACGAGGTTAAAAATGTTTAATATAGAAGAAGAAATAAAAAAACTTCCCAATAAGCCGGGAGTTTATATAATGAAAGATAAAAATGACAATATTATATATGTAGGAAAAGCAGTAGTTTTAAAAAATAGAGTTAAAAGCTATTTTAGAAAAACAAATAAAACCGCAAGAATATTAAGAATGGTCAGTTTAATAGACCATTTTGAATATATAGTTGTTGACAATGAAGCAGAGGCATTAATTTTGGAATGCAATCTTATTAAAAAACATAGACCTAAATTTAATGTATTATTAAAAGATGACAAAACATATCCATATATAAAAATAGATGTAAAATCAGATTTTCCAGGAATTTTTATTACTAGAAGATTAGTTAATGATGGTTCAAAATATTTTGGACCTTATGCTAATCCTGGAGCAGCAAAAGAAATGGTAGACTTTATAAAGAAAAAATATAAGATACATCAATGTAGAACTTTAAAAGAAAGAACAAGGCCATGTTTAAATTACCATATAAAACGTTGTTTAGCACCTTGTATGGGTTATATTTCAAAAGAAGAATATAAAAAGCAAATTGATGAAATTATAGATTTATTAGAAGGAAAAACAGATAAGATTATAAAAGAATTAGAAAAGCGAATGAACGATTTTTCTAAAAACATGGATTTTGAAAAAGCAGCAGAAATAAGAGATAGGTTGCAAGCAATTGCAAGAGTATCTGAAAAACAAAAAGTATCAAATATATCTGAAAAAGCGATAGATGTTATAGGTGTTGCAAAATCTGAGTTACAAGTTTGTATAGAAATTTTCTTTGTTCGTGGAAGTAAAATGATTGGAAGAGAACATTATTTTTATACAGATTTAAAAGATATGGAAGATAAAGAAATTTTATCTGGTTTTATAAAACAATATTACTTAGATAACCCAAATATACCTAGTAAAATTATGATTAAAGAAGAAATACAAGATAAAGAAGCAATAGAACAATGGTTATCCACAAATTTAGGAAAAAAAGTGGAAATAAAAAGCC
>CAZBMU010000152.1:0-1534 GCA_964493175.1 uncultured Clostridium sp. | reverse complement strand
ATAGCTTAAGAAAGGTACTTTGAAATTTGGTAAAGAGAAAAATGCTGAAGACCCCACTTGTTCAAAATTAACTAATCCTAAACATATAGAAGCAATATATCCGTACAATTATTCCAACTAAAAAAGGAATTATTTTAAAAAATCCTTTTGCTCTAACCATAACAATAGCTGTTGTTAAAAATGTAATTACAGCAACAATAATGTTTTTCCATACAATATCTGTTCCTTCTGCTAATCCAATTTGAGATACTGCAGATGGTGCAAGACTTAAACCTATAATCATAATCATTGGTCCAATTACAACAGGTGGCAAAATTTTATCAATCCAATTTTTGCCTGCAAGCTTGATTATTAGTGAAACAACTATATAAATCAAACCAACAACCATTACACCTGTCATTGCTCCAGAAATTCCCGCTTTTAAGTATGCTGCAGTAATTGGTGCAATAAATGCAAAAGAACTTCCTAAATAGACAGGTGATTTTGCTTTTGTACATAATATGTATAGAAGTGTACCAATTCCTGAAGTTACAAGTGCAACTGGGATAGATAAAACTTCTGCTCCTGCTGATGTATTTACTAAAATAGGAACCAGAATTGTAGCTCCAAACATTGCAAATACATGTTGAAAAGCTAAAATTATCCACTTTGCTAATTCTGGCTTCTCATTTACGTCTAATACAAGATCTGATGTTTTTTCCATAAAAATACCTCCTTTAAACATAAAAAAAATACTAGTGGAAATCTAGTATTAATTAATAAATAATAAAAAATTGAAAACAAGTAAAATAGGAATAATTATACTTCCATTGTGATTAAATATAAATTTTTTAAAAATTGATGGTTCCATAATTTTCCCCTTTACTCATTTTTAACATTTTATATCATTTTTTTAAAAAATGTCAAGTAAAATTAAAAAATAAATTTTAAAACACTTGTACTTTTTTTAATTTACTTATATAATAAGCAAGGAAAAATAAAAATGAAAGGAGATTGAAATATAAATGAAATTTATTGAGCAAATAAAACAAAGAGCAAGTATAGACATAAAAACAATAGTACTTCCTGAGGCTGAAGATATAAGAACTTTAAAAGCAACAGAACAGGTACTAAAAGAAAATTATGCTAATATTATTTTAATAGGAAATGAAGATGAAATAAAACTTAAAGCAGAAGAAAACAATATTAATATTTCAGGAGCAAAAATAATAGATCCAAATAACTGTGAAAAATATAATGAATATGCTAATTTATTATATGAACTAAGAAAAAATAAAGGAATGACTGAAGAACAAGCAAAAGAACTTGCAAAAGACCCTGTATATTTTGGAATGTTAATGTTAAAAAATGATGATGCAGATGGTCTCGTATCAGGAGCAATACATTCAACATCTGATACCTTAAGACCTGCACTTCAAATATTAAAAACTGCACCAGACACAAAATTAGTTTCTGCTTTTTTTGTTATGGTAGTACCAGATTGTGAATATGGAGAAAATGGAACATTTATATTTGCAGACTCAGGATTAAATGA
>CAZBMU010000151.1:0-1589 GCA_964493175.1 uncultured Clostridium sp. | reverse complement strand
AAGGGGTGTCCCTCAATCCCCAAAATAGGGAAAAAAAGGGCGTCCCCTAATCCCTCCTAAAATAATCTAATTTCATTGCTTTTTTTACTTTTTCCATAGTTTCCTTCGCTGTTTGACTTGCTTTTTTAGTTCCTTCCATTAATATTTTGTCTACAATTTCTGGATGCTCTTCATAGTATTTTCTTTTATCTCTTATTGGCTTTAATGTTTCTGATATATTTTTTGCAAGTTGCTTTTTACAAGCTACGCAGCCTCTTTTTCCACTTTTACATTCTTCACATACTGTTTTTACTTCTTCTTCATTACTAAATAATTTATGATAGTAATATACCATACATATATCAGGATTTCCAAAATCATCTTTTTTTATTCTTCCAGGGTCTGTTACTGCACTCATTACTTTTTTTGTAATTTCTTCTTCACTGTCTGCTAAGTAAATTGCATTTCCGAAGTGATTTTCCCATTTTTTCGTTTCCATCTAATCCTTTTATTCTTTTTTCTGAAGATAAAACAGCTTCTGGTTCTTTTAAAACTTCTCCATATATTGAATTAAATTTTCTTACTATTTCTCTACATTGTTCTATTAATGGAAGTTGGTCTTCTCCAACTGGTACTAATTCTCCCTCAAATGTAGTTATATCTGCTGCTTGGCTTACTGGATATCCTAAAAAGCCATAAGTTACACTTTCTCCAAATATATCTTTTTTTTGTGCTATTTCTGTTTTTACAGTTGGATTTCTTTGAAGTCTTGCTATTGTTACTAAGTTTGAATAATACACTGTTAGTTCTGCTGTTTCTGGTATCATAGATTGTATATATATTGTAGTTTTTTCAGGGTCTATTCCACATGCTAAATAATCCATTGCTAGTTCTCTTACATTTTTTCTCACTTTTTCTGGATTATTAAAGTTGTCTGTTAGGGCTTGAACATCTGCTATTAGTATATATGTTTCATATTTTCCACTTTCTTGCATTTCTACTCTCTTTTTTAATGAACCAAAATAATGCCCTATATGTAGTTTTCCTGTTGGTCTATCTCCTGTTAATATTCTCTTTTTTTCCATTTTATTTTTCTCCTTTTTCTTAATATGCTAATTATACTATATTTTATTAAATTTTACAATATACCCCTATATAAAAATAAGAGGCCCATTTAGGCCTCTTTCTAGCATTATTTAAGAATAACAATTCCCCCATAAGGTAACAAATAGTCTCCATCAACGTTTAGTTCAAATTTTTTATTTGATTCCATAAAGTTTTCAGGAATATCTATTTTTTGTGCTTCATTTCCTCTATTTACTACTACAAAAACTGAATTTTCTTCATTTTCCCTTTCAAATGCAAATACATTTTGGTTTGAGAGAATTATTTTAAAATTGCTATTTTTTCCTTTATATTGTGTTCTAAATTTTCCAATACATTTATAAAAATCAAGTAATTCAACATCCTCTTTTCCCCAAGGGAAACATTTTCGATTAAATGGATCTTTGAATCCATGTAATCCAACTTCTGTACCATAATAAATACACGGAATTCCTGGCAAAAAATATTGAAGTATTGTTGCAACTTTTATTCTATTTTTTGCTAAC
>CAZBMU010000150.1:0-1628 GCA_964493175.1 uncultured Clostridium sp. | reverse complement strand
TTATAAATTATTACTATAAAAACTTGAAAAAATAACAAAAAATATATATAATGATATAAACATAAAAAAGAGAGGAGCGATTTTTATGAAAATAAAAATAACAGGAAAGGAACTTAAAATTACAGATGCAATAAACGATTATGTAGAAAAGAAATTAGACAGAATAGACAAATATTTTGAAAATGCAGAAGCAGAAGTTACATTAAGAACAGAAAAAACAGAACAAATAGCAGAAATATATGTAACAGCAAATGGAAAAAAGTATAGAGCTGTAACAGAAGATAAAGATATGTATGCTTCTATAGATAAAGATATAGATATATTAGAAGGACAAATTAGAAAAACTAAAACAAAAAAAGAAAAAATGATGAAAGATTCATCTTTAAAAACAATGGAAGTATCATTTAATAGTGGAAATGAAATTGAAAATGAAATAATAAAAACTTCTTATTATGAAATAAAACCAATGATTCCAGAAGATGCGGTTCTTAAATTACAAGAAAAACCAACACACAACTTTTTAACATTTATAAATGTAGAAACAGGAAAAGTTAATGTTATACATAAATTAAAAGATGGAAAAAATTATGGAATAGTAGAGCCAGAAGCTTAAGAAAAATTGCCAGAGGGGACACCCCTCTGGCAATTACTGGTTTTAAAAACTATTTCATATTTCTTTCAGCTTGTTCTATCATTTTCTTAACCATTTGTCCACCAATTTTACCAGCATCTCTTGCTGAAATATCTCCATTGTATCCATCTTTTAAATTAACACCAACTTCACTAGCAACTTCATATTTGAATTTATCTAAAGCATTCATAGCTTCTGGTACTAATTTTCTGTTACTTGAATTGTTTGCCATTGTTTTTTCACCTCCTGTAATATTACATATAAGAAAAAACCTTTTGCTTTTTCTAATAATATCATTTGCAAAAAAAATAAAAATAAACAGGAAAAATTTTCAAAAAAAAGAGTGTCTCTTAATCCATGTTGACAAGTTCAGTAAATTATCTGTATAATATAGTCGAAAAATTAAGAAAGAGGAAGGATATATGTATAAATTAATAGCAGTAGATTTAGATGGAACTTTATTAAATCAATATGGAGAATTAACAGAACAAACAAAAAGTACAACTAAAAAAATAATTGAAAATGGAACAGATATAATAATTGCATCTGGAAGGCCAATTGATTCAATAAAAACAATTGCAAATGAAATTGGAAGTAAAAACTATTTCATTGCAGGAAACGGTGCTATTATTTATGATATTAAAAATGATGAAATAATATACAAAAAAACCTTAAAAAAAGAAAAAGTTTTGGAAATTATTAAAATTTGTGAAGAAAATAGTATTTCTTATAATGTGTATACAGATAAAACAATTCTTTCGACTTCTTTAAAATACAATGTTTTGTATTATTATAAAGAAAATTTAAAAAAGGAAGAGTCTAAAAAAACCAATATAAATATAGTTAAAAATATGTATGAATATGTAGAAAAAATAAAAGAAGAAAATTTTTTAAAAATTACTATTTGTGATGAAAATAATTATATATTTAATTCAATTTTAAAAAAAATAAAAAAGATTAAAGAAATAGAAGTTTTAAATGTTTCGCATATGTCCAG
>CAZBMU010000149.1:0-1732 GCA_964493175.1 uncultured Clostridium sp. | reverse complement strand
AGAAGAAAATAGAAAAAAATTAGAAAATTTAAAAATAGAAATAGCAGCTCAAGAAATAGAGTATTTAGCAAAAGAAAAGCAAATATCAACATTTTTAGAATGTAAAAAGAGTTTTTTTGGTAAATTTAAATATTATTTTAAATATAGTAAGAAAAATAATAAAAACAAGTTAAAAAATGAAGAGATTATTGAAAAGAAAAACAATGTAAATTCTGAAGATTATGAAGAATTACCCAAAAAAAGAAAAGAAAAAGCAAATTATAATATTGAAGAATTAATAGAGTTATATAAAATAATAGAAGAAAAAGAAAATAAATTAAAAAATATTTTTATGGATTTAAATAGTTTGAAATTAAAAAATAAGAATATGCAAAAGAAAATTGAGAATGCTACTGCTTTTATTGATGAGATTGATAGTCATAAAAAAAGTATTTTTGAATTTTGGAAATATAGCAATAAAGACGAAATGAAAACACTTCCTGAAGGAGAAATTGAAGAAGTTAATATTACAAAGAAAATAGAAAAAGTATTTGATTATGAAACTGATATAGAAAAACTTGGAATAACAATGGATAAAATTCAGAGAAAAGTTTTAAGTAAAGAAGAAACAGATAGTATTTATATAACTTCAACGAATCTTTTAAATTTAATAAATAAAATTAAAATTAATGATTTTTTGAAAAAAGATATAGATAATGCATTAAAAGAAATAAAAAAGGAAGCTATTGAAGAAAAGACATTAACTGAAGATGAAGAATTTGATATATTTGGAGGAATTATACAAGACAGCAGAAAAGTATCTAAAATAAAAAATAAAAAACATAGAGAATTAGCAAAAGATAAATTTAATATTTTAGAAATAAATAAAAGTACAAAACAATTAGGGTTTAAATTATCACTAGAAAAAATTATATCAAATACAAAAAAAGCATTAGCTAAAGTTGTTCTGCCAGAAAGTTTACCTGTTTACAAAGCAATTCCAGAAGATAAACTTGATGACAGAGAAATTAATATATTTGATATAAACCCTGAAAATGAAATTGAACAAGTATTATCTAAAGATTCAAACAGAATTAATTTTTATAAAATAAATCTAAAAGAAAGAGCAAATGTAATAAGTTATACAAATTGTATTTTTTATGATAACCAAAATAAGACATTACCAGTTGGACAAGATCTATCAACAAAAATTTTAGTTGATATAACAAAATTAAGCATGAATCTTATTGATAAAAAAAGTTTTAAGATATTGCAATTTGAAAATGAAGAAGATGAATTTTCAAAAGTTAATATAAAAACTATAACAGTTTTTGAATTTGATACAGAAATAAACTAGACAATTAAAAAAATCTGTGCTAATATATATAAAGTTAGTACAGATTATTATATGCCGATGTGGCGGAATTGGTAGACGCACACGACTCAAAATCGTGCGGGAAACCATGTGGGTTCGAGTCCCACCATCGGTACCAATGTCTGTTTGGTCTGTGGTCAAGATTTCAATTGGACATTTCTTTATTTAGAATATTATTAAGGAGGAATTTTATTATGGAATTAAAAGGAAGTAAAACAGAAAAAAATCTCATGGAAGCATTTGCAGGTGAATCACAAGCAAGAAATAAATACACATATTTTGCTAGTAAAGCAAAAAAAGAAGGATATGAACAAATAGCTGCAATATTTCAAGAAACAGCAGATAATGAAAAAGAACATGCTAAAATATTGTTTAAAT
>CAZBMU010000148.1:0-1774 GCA_964493175.1 uncultured Clostridium sp. | reverse complement strand
TTTGGATTCAATTGCCACATGCTCATCAGATTCTAACATATGAGATGTTGATGGGTATTCCATATCATATGACAAGCCTGAAGAACCTCTGGGGAGATATGAAGCATCCCCATAAATGTACAACTTCTCTGGCTCTAAGAAAACGAATCGCATCTTTTACATCTGGGTCATCGCAAAATCTAAGTATATTATCATATGTGGTGCGAGCTTTTTGTTCTGCTGCAACTTTGCAAGGGCTACTTTTTAAAAATTCCAATGTATTTCTACCGGAACATCTTGTGAGCCTGGAGTTCGCTTTCCAACGCATATATGGTCAATTAGCTTTTGCACGATTTCTCGGTTTAAGTGTTTTATGTTTGTGTACTCCTCAATTATTCTCTGACGATTATTATCGCTATTTATCCGGGCATCAAGTTTTTTAGCAGTTTTTTTAAGTTCTTGAATTAAATTTTCTGTACCTTTTTTCTTATCCGAAAATTCTTTGTAAAATTCTACATATTCTGTTTCTGCAATTATTCCTTTTACTTTGTCAAAATATAGGTCTTTTATCGCTTTTGAATACTCGGCTATTTTTTTATTATGTATGGAAATTTCTTTTTCAAAATTTTCTTTTTGGTTTTTTATCGAATCGCAAAGAATAATACCTTTTTCCAAACTATTTTTATCAAGAAATTCATCGGACATTTTTTTAAGCTCACTTAAAACCGCATTTTCGAGCCTTTCTACCGAAATAAAAGAACCGATGCAGGAATCTTTTGATATATGCCGATTTGAACATTTGAGATAATATTTACCATGAGATTTTGATGACCTCATCGTATATTCGCAGTGCATACACTTTACTTTACCGGCAAATAGCCCAATGGTTCCTGATTTAAATGGTTTGGAGCGGTCTTTTATCATATTTTGAACTTTATCCCAAAGCTCTTTGTCGATGATAGCCTCGTGAGTTCCTTTTACTATGAACCACTTTTCTTTTGGACGAGGTTTATTTTGTTTGGTTTTGTAAGAAATGCTTCCATATTTGCCTTGAACCATATTGCCTATGTAAATTTCATTTGTAAGCATATTCGAAATTGCAAAATACTTCCAAAGCGTGCTGTTTTTTCTGGTTGACTGATTATATCGAAGACCACCAAGTCGCTTATATTCGGTCGGGTTTGGTATAGCTCTTTCGTTTAAAATTCTGGCAATTGCAGTTTTTCCGTAACCTTTTGAAAATAGAATAAATACTTCTTTTACTACATTTGCCGCTTCTTCATCGATAATCAGATGCCCTTTTTGATTGAGGTCTTTTTTGTATCCATAAAGTGCAAATGAACCAATATGAATGCCGTTTTTTCGCTTGTTTGCGAGGACGCTTTTTATGTTTTCAGACATATCCTCAAGATACCATTCGTTCACAAGCCCATTTATTTGCCTCGATTTTTTATTGTCTTTGTTGGCAGTGTCTGCGTTGTCAACTATGCTTACAAATCTTATATTCCAAATCGGAAAAAGCCCATGAATATATTTCTCTACAAGTTCAAGTTCTCTTGTAAACCTAGATTGAGTTTTGCAGAGCACTATATCAAACTTTTTGTTTTTAGCGTCTTCGATCAATTTATTAAATTGCGGACGTTTTCTGTCAGCTCCGGCATAATCGTCATCACTGTAAATATTATATATCTCCCAGCCTTTTTCCAATGCGTATTCACGCAGCATTTTCTTTTGGTTCTGTATACTTTCGCTATCATCTAATTTACATCTTTTATCTTTATCCTCCTCTGATAAT
>CAZBMU010000147.1:0-1791 GCA_964493175.1 uncultured Clostridium sp. | reverse complement strand
CCACTTAAATCTGTACCTTAATCCTTAGACTTCTATGCTTCTTTTGTTTAAAGCAAACATTCTAGAAGTTTTCCTTAACATACAAAATTATCTTTACTAGTCTTTTTTGCAAATGCAATTTCATAATCTAAAATTAAAAATGTTTTGGCCAAATATTTTAATTTTATTATTAATTAATCCCTATACATTCACTCAAGACAGGCTAAACTAAGGATTTTTAGCCCCACCTTCGTAAAGTATGTATGACTAGAATAATGCACCATCGATATATATTATATCATTATAAAGATATTATTACAAGTTTTTTATGAAATGATTTTTAACTCTGTCCCCAAAATCATCCTTAAAATCACTAGACTTTTATCAAATTTTGTTGTAAACTAGATATAGTAAGTTTATTTTGTAAGAGGAGGTCAAATATGGAAAAAATAGCAATAATATCAGATATACATGGAAATATTACAGCTTTAAATGCAGTTTTAGATGACATTAATAGTAGAGGAATTAAAAGAATTTTTTGTCTTGGAGATTATGTTGTTAAATGTCTACATCCAGATTTAGTTATAGATAGATTACGCGAAGTTTGTGAAATTATGCTAATTGGAAACTGTGATTATACAATTTGTAGACCTGATGCTAAAAATAAGAATTTCCTATCTAGAAATATAATTGGTGAAGAAAGAGCAAATTTTATTTTTAATTTGCCTATTTCTTATGATTTTTATATGAGTGGTCATTTAATTAGATTATTCCATGCTTCTCCATATAGTTTAGATTATATTTATAATCCTATGTTTTCAAATAAAGGAACTAGATATGAAGGAACAGAAATGAAAAACCCTGAGGATTTATTTAAAAATACAGAATTTCTTGGAAAAACTGAAAATGAACCTGAACCTGATATTGTTGGTTATGGGCATATACATACTCCTTTTCTTGTAAGACATAAAAACAAAACCTTATTTAATACTGGCAGTGTTGGTGCTTCTGTTGAAATGTTAAATTCTGATATTAATGATTCAAGTAACAAATTTTCAACTCTTGCATCATATATGATATTAGAAGGAAATTATAATTCTAAACAATTAAGTTCAATTTCTTTTAATTTAGTTAGAGTTCCATATGATATTGAAAAAGAAATTGAAACTATACAAGCTTCAAACATTTCAAATAAAGAAATGCATATTAGAAGTTTAAAAGGAGCTCTTCCTACAATTTACAATTTTGGGAGCGAAAAATAAAATGGATAATAAATTAACTGAAGCCAAATTAATATTAAAAAAATATAATCAAGAACATCTCTTGAATTTTTATGATGAGCTTTCAGAAGAACAAAAAGAAATTCTAATTAATCAAATATTAACAATAGATTTTGAAGAAATTATAACTTTATACCATAATTCAAAAAAAGATGATATCATTAATGAAGAAATATCACCTTTACCACATATAGAAAAAAATAATTTATCTAAAGAACAAATAGAATATTATACAAAAATTGGTGAAAACCTAATTAAAAACAATCAAGTTGCTGTTGTTACAATGGCTGGTGGACAAGGAACTCGTCTTGGATATAAAGGTCCAAAAGGTACATATATGCTTGAATTAAACCCTGTAAAGAAATCTTTATTTCAGATAATGGCAGAAGATATAATTAAAACAAATATAAAATATAATATTACAATCCCATGGTATATAATGACAAGTGATGAAAATGATGAATCAACACAAGATTTTTTTGAAATAAATAACTTTTTTGGATATCCCAAAGATAGTATTAAATTTTTTAGA
>CAZBMU010000146.1:0-1819 GCA_964493175.1 uncultured Clostridium sp. | reverse complement strand
TTTTGAAGGTTAGTCAAACATATGTCACACTTTATTGAAAAATATATAGTTTAATATATCAACTTATGTGAATGCTTTTTTACTTTACATTTAGAATTCCTTGATATTCTAATAATTTTTCCTTCGGACTTAACCAATTTAATGGTCTCATTGGAAAATTGTTATATTCATTTAGCCATCGTTTTCCTTTTTCTCTTAAATCCTCTAAATTTAAAAATACTCTTTTATAATAAAACCTTTCTTGATCTTTTCTATGGCTTCTTTCTACTTTCCCATTTTGTGTCGGTGTATGTGGTCTTGTCGTTACATATTTTATACCTAATTCTTTTAGTCTTTTTTCAAACATTGTTTTTTTATCTTTATTAAATGCGTTCCAACTTAATTTATTTGTAAATTCAAATCCATTGTCTGTTTGTATTAATTTTATTTTAAATGGAAAATATTTTATTAATCTATTTACAAATATCGTTGACTCATATGTTGTATGTTCTTCACAAAAATACAAATATCTTAATCTAGTATATTCATCTATAGCTGTGTACTGATAATATCTTTCTCCTCGTTCTTTAATTTCATTTGGTAAACATTCTCGTGGTACATATTTCACATCAATCTGTACTCTTTCTCCTGGATATGTTGCTATTGGTACTTCTGGTGGTTGCATTCTTTTTGCTTTCTTTGGTGCTTTGTTGTATATTCCTAATCTTATCATTGCATGATATAATCCTTGTACTGTTCTTTTATATCCGGCTCTTCTTAGTTTTACCCATAATACAACTAATCCTGTATCTTTATTATTATTCTTATAATTTCGTATTAACTTTAATTCTTCCTCTGTATGCTCATTTGGATGATGATGTGGCCTTCTAGAATGATCTTTAAGGCTTTCAATCGTACCATCATATCTCTTTATCCATCTATATATAGTTCTACGATTCACTTCAAATTTCTCTGATGCTTTTGTTACACCATATTCTAAAGAAAACTTAACTACACTATGTTTAAAATTTAATTTTTGTGTTATAATTTTACTCATGGAAATATACCTCACTTTTATGATTGTTTTTGTGGTTAAAAACATTGTATCATAAATTGGTATATTTCCTATTTTATTTTTTTATATTGTGACATATCTATTTTAAACTAATATTTTATGAATTTATTTTAAATAATTCTTTATGTATAAAAGTCAGAGATTAAACTCTGACCTTTATTTTATATATTTAATAAAATTTCTTCACATTTTTTATATTCTGGTTCATATTTTTCTAGCATTTTATAGAAACTACTACAATGTGTTTTAAATTTCAAATGGCAATATTGATGTAAAACTATATAATCTATTACTTTTCTGTTATATTTTACTACTTCAGGGTTAATTGTTATTTTGTTATTTTTACAAATTCCAAGTGTATTTATTTTTGCAATTTCATATTCTTCTGGTGCAATTCCTAACATTATTCTGATTTTTTCCATTGCTCTTTCTATTTCAACTTTTGCAATTTGTTCATACATTTTTTCTATTGCCAAATCTAATATCTCTTTACTTTCCATATTTTTATATTTATTAGGAAGTGATATTTTTATTGTTTTATTTTCGATATCTAACTCTGTGACTTTGATATTTTTATACGATATTTTTACTTTATAATCTATTCCAAGCACTGGTACTGGATGTCTTTCAACACTGCTATTTATCATTGATTTTACATTTATTTTCTTTTTTACTATATTCATATCATACCACTCCTTACCAAAATTTCGTTTTGCAAATTATTGTTCGCTTTTGTTAAATATATTTTACATTTTATTTTTCACT
>CAZBMU010000145.1:0-1826 GCA_964493175.1 uncultured Clostridium sp. | reverse complement strand
CTATTTAATAATTAACAATTTCTATTTTTCACTCCAATCAATCATAAAGAAAAAATAAGGACACATCCTCCCCAGTAAAGGAGTAGTGCCCAAAATACCAAAGGGCGTCCCTATTGGCAATCTAAAACACATTCTCTAAATTAATTGCATACTTTTCTTGAATATGATTTAAAATAAAAATACTTTTGTCTAATTGATTAATAGCATCTACATATTTTTTATTTTCCATAAAGCTTTGCATACTTGTAAAATTATCTTCTACCTTTTCAAGTTCATTATGTTCAATATAATAAGCTAACCTATCATGACTTCTTTCCCAATCTTCCTTTATTATATTTACTGATATAGTAGCATTTTGGCTAACATCTTCATTTTCATTTGATTTATCTAATTCTTTTTTTAAGTTAGATAAATCTGTACATATTTTTTTAACTGTTTTTTTTGTATAATCTTGTGTAATACTGTTTCCAATTATAATTGCTGTTACTATAACTACACAAATCATAACTTCTTTCCACATTTTTTAAACCTCCTCATCTTTCTTTTGACAAAATATTTGTCCTTTTCCATCAAAGGTAACTACTAAAGCTTCTTCTGGTTTCATATCAAATTTTTCTACTTGTTTTTTTAACCAATTGTAATCCTTTCCTATAATTCTTAAATTTTTATACATTACTCTCCCATCTACAACTAAGTCATAAGGTATTCCTTCATATTCTGGTGTAATATTGAAATCTTCTGGTATAGTATTCCTTTTTTCTGGTTTTTGAATAACACTAATTTGACCACTTGTTTCAAGAATAGCATATTCTACATCTCCTAAATTCACAATATTCCCCCCTCTAAGGCGTTCTTCTAATTCATTGATAGTAAATCGTTCTTTTTTTAATGCTTTTTCATTAATTTTTCCCCTATAAATTAAAATACTAGGTTTTCCACAAATTATTTCTCTTCCTCTTATACTCTTCAAATTTATAATAGATATTATTAAATGCATAGCTAAAAGTCCTAATATTGGTATAATTCCATTAAATATTGGTATTCCTGTGTCTGTCATAGGAATTGTAGCTAAATCTGCGATCATAATTGATATTGCAAGTTCAAATGGCTGTAATTGGCCTATTTCCCTTTTTCCCATAAGTCTCATTACTATTAAAACAATTATATAAAGAATAATTGTCCTAAAAAATGTAATTAACAATTCTTATTCCTCCATTTTTTATTTTTTATTTAAATATATTTTTTACATATTTTAACTTTTATATACTATAATTTATTGTATAAATAAATTCTTTTTGTAAATAATATTTTTAGAACCTTTGAAAATTATTCAAAATGAATTTTAAAACTAAGGAGGTTATAACTTATGGCAAGTGTTCAAGGAAGTGAAACAAAAAATAGTACAGGAACTGCATGGCAAATTATTGGAAGATTAATAATCTCAGCTATAGTTCTTGGAATCACTGCTTTTTTTACACCTGGTTTTACTATTAATAGTATATGGACTTTAGCAATAGCTGCTATAGTTCTTACAGTAGTTGATTATTTAATTGTAAGATTTACTGGTTTAAATGCAAGTCCATTTGGTAAAGGTTTTGTAGGATTTGCTTTAGCAGCCATTATACTATATGTAACTCAATTTTTTGTTGCAGGTTATTCCATCTCATGGGTTGCTGCTATTATAGGAGCTTTAATATATGGTGTAGTTGATTACTTTATACCAGGAAATCAATCAATGTAAAATTGCCAGAGGGTGCCAGTGGGGACGTTCCTTTTTGATAATTTTTTGCCAAGAGGGACACCCCTTCTTCTATATCAATGAAGGG
>CAZBMU010000144.1:0-1834 GCA_964493175.1 uncultured Clostridium sp. | reverse complement strand
TGCCATATTTTTCCTCCTAATAATTATTAAAGAAAATTTACTACTTGCTACATTTTTGTATTATATCATAAAAAGTTAAAAAATGTCTATATTTTTGTTGACTTTTTACAGCTATTATGTTAATCTTTTGCTAGTTTGAATTAATCAATTATTTTTATTCTAAGTTCTTATATGGCAAATCAGCCAAATAATTTCAAAACTTTTAATTTAATACTATTATTTAATACTTTTTTATGTTATAATAGGAGGTGAAAATATATGCCCATTATTTCACACTTTTATGGAATAATCATTAGGATTTATTTTAATGATAGTGAGAAACACTATTTAGAACATATACATGCTCAATATAATGAGTATGATGCCGTATATTCTATAAAAGATATTTCTCTTTTAGAGGGAAAACTTCCTTCAAAACAGCATAAACTTGTAGTTGCTTGGATGGAAATACATAAAGAAGAATTACAAGCACTATGGAAAGTATCTCAAATTGATGGAGAAATATTTAAAATAGATCCTTTAAAATAAGGAGTGTTTACTATGATTCCACCAAGAATAAAAGATATAATAATTTTAGATGATTTTTGTATAAAAATTTTTTATTCATCAGGAGATAAAAAATTATATGATATGAAAAAACTTTTAAAACTTAATTGTTATAAACGCTTGCGTAATATTAGCTATTTTAAATTAGCCAAATCTGTTGAAACTACTATTGAATGGCCTAAAGGTGAAGATATCGATCCAAATGAGCTATTTACAAATAGCAAAACTATTGATTAATTCAAACTGCATTTTTTTTTACTTCTTTATTTTGTAAATATTTGGAGAAAATTATGAAAAATTCAAATTTATTAAAAATAATTATGATAACTATAATAATACTTATAATATTAGTTTTGTTTATTTCCATTGTAATGCTAATATTTAATGATACCTACAATAATACATCTGAAGTTTCTAATAATATTATTACTAGTAATAATACAGTAGAAAAAGAAGCTGAACCAATTATCATACCAATTGAACAAGAAGACCACATTTATGGATATGATGAAAATGCAATGCAAGTTGCTTCTTCATATAATGGATTTCCTGCATGTGGTTTTTTAGAAATTCCAAAAACAGGCTTAGCTCTTCCTATTTTAAGTAATCAAACTGTTAGTGGTATGGAATATTCTTGCTGTTTTTTATACACAACTGGTGAACTAAATTTAAGTGGAAATACCTATATTGTTGGCCATAATTATGATAATGGAACTTTATTTTCAAATAATAAAAATTTAGCAGTTGGAGATAAAATTATTTTAACTGGATTATATAAAAACAGAATAGAATATACAATTTATAATATGTTTAATACAACACCAGATGATGTTTCTTATTTAACAAAAGATATTGATGAAAAAAATATCGAAATTACACTTCAAACATGCAATAATGATGCTGCAGATACAAGATTAATAATTGAAGCAAGACACGAAATTAAAAGGGATTGAGGGACGCCCTTTTCTTCCCTCTTTTGGGGATTAGGGGACACTCCTTCGTAAACTGGGCACTACTCCTTGGGGAGCTATGTGTCCTTATTTTTTTCTTTATAATTGATTAGAGTAAAAATATATAAATATAAAAAATAGAGAAGTCCGCGTAAGCGACCAAACGAAGCTTTAGCTGAGTGCGATTGGAGCAATCGACATACTAGTCCTTTAAAATATGGAGATTGCGACACCAAGGACTTGATATTTTTTATATTTATATATTTATTATTTTTTGAACGATTAAAGAAAAAAATAAGGACACATAGCTCCCCAAGGAGTAGTGCCCAGTTTACGAA
>CAZBMU010000143.1:0-1842 GCA_964493175.1 uncultured Clostridium sp. | reverse complement strand
TCTTTTTTCAATACTCCCAGCCATTACCTTTTTCACCTCCTTTCAGGCATACCTATGGGTGGGAGGGGAATGTATTATTTAATTTTTTCTGGTATTTTCAAGCCATTCCTTAAATTGTTCTTGTGTTTTTATACCAGCTTTAATATCTTTTTTAAATTGATTTGCTTCAGCTTTCCATTTTTCATATTTTTCTAAATACATAGGAATATCAGGATTTCTATTTGCTAACATTTTTTTTGCTGATAATGTTTTTCTATATAAAGTATTAACTTCGTCTTTTTTTAGCTTTTCATTAAATGCAATATTTGCACCAATTTCTTTGCAAGTTTTTTTATCTTTATAGATTCTATTACAGTAAATAGATGAATTTCTATTTTCTGGAATAAAGTATTTTCCACAATTTTTGCATATTTTTACAGGTATATTATTTTCTATAAAATGTAAAACGCAAAAATAATATGCACTTAGAATAGAATTAAAAGAATATAGATAATTCTTTATATGAAAATTCTGATTTTTTTTGAATTCATTTTTTATATGTTTAGCAAGTAATTCTGGAGAGTTTAATTTAGATTTTTTTATTGACTTGTCATATTCCATAAAATTAATCTCTTGGCTAAAACTTACATCAGTTAAAAAATCAAATAAGTTAAATTCTTCATTTGTTTGATATGAATTAAGAAATATATAATATCTTTGAGAAGGAGATAATCCATTTAAGTAATTCTTATTAATTAAATTATAAGAAAAATTTATTAAATCTTTTAATACTTTATGTAAGAATATATAAGAATCCATAACTTGTTTTATTCCAAAATTTATTCGTGAGTCAAAATAATCCATATCAATGCTATCGTCATCTTCACTTGCACGAGAATCATTATAAAATAAATTAAAATCTTCATGAAAGTCTTTTCCAACTGGATTGTTTAATGCTGCTACTCCATATTTAAAAATTAGTTTTTTTAAATAAATTTTATCAATTGTATTTGTATTTAGAAAATCAAATAAGAAAGTTCCAATCGAATTACTAAATACATGTGTGTCTTGAACATAACGATTTTCTATATTATGAATGTTGTTTTTTGAAAGATAAGAATAATATTCTTTTTTTGTTTTAAAATCATCGCAAGTTAAAACATGCTGAAAATTATTCGTTGAACTTGGCTTATAAATAAAAGATTCTATCTTAAAAAAATTTGTAGTTATGTCTTCTTCTTTATCTGTGAAATCAAGTAAGAAAAATGGAAAAATCAATTGTTTTCACCTCGTTAACAATTTTAATTGGTACAACTGATTGATAAAATGATATCAAAATATGCTTTAAAATATTGACGGTTCACAAGTTAACAATTATTATAATGTCAAACAGTTGTTAACAACAATATACAACATCACAAATGAAAAGTCAATAGTAAAACTAAAAAAGGAGGTGAGGACTATGGAACTACCAAAAGTACAAAGAACAACGCTAACAATGAAAGAAGCAGCAGAGTATTTGGGAATATCATATTGGTTAATTAATCAATTAGTTAGACAAAAGCAAATACCATGTTCTAAAGTTGGTGGAAAATTCTTGTTTAGAGTTCAAGTCTTAGATGATTATCTAAGCCAAAAAGAACAAGATTCAGTTAATTATTAACTAGCAAAGTTAGGAGGGAGGTGACATGTATGATATTCAGTGGTTTAAAGTTGAATCCAATATCTTTTCTAATAGAAAGATACAGATTATTCTTAAGCTTCCAGATGGAGATACATACTTTAGAGTATGGATACAGTTAATCGCATTAGCAGTTGAATGTAATAATGAAGGAAGATTGGAAATTGGAGAAAATAATCCAA
>CAZBMU010000142.1:0-1886 GCA_964493175.1 uncultured Clostridium sp. | reverse complement strand
AAATACAATTAAAGTACATATTTCAGGTGCTGTAAATAATGAGGGAATAGTTGAACTTGAAGAAAATAGTAGGTTAGTAGATGCAATAGAAAAAGCTGGTGGACTTAAAGCTGATGCTTACACAGATGAAATAAATTTAGCTTATATATTAGAAGATGGTGAAAAAATTCATATTAGAACAAAAGAAGAATTTGAAAAAAGCAAACAAGAAAATTTAGATGAAGTTAATAATAATGATGAAACTGTTGAAAATTCAAATGTTATCAAAAATAATAAAAAATCTAAAATAAATATTAATACTGCTACACAAACAGAACTTGAAACATTACCAGGTATAGGTAAAACAACAGCTTTGAAAATTATTAATTATAGAAAAGAAAATGGTAAATTTAAGAATATTGAATCTATAAAGGATGTTAAAGGAATAGGTGATAGTAAGTATGAAAAAATAAAGAATTTAATATGTATATAATAATATAACTTATTATTATTCACTTAAATCCTTTTCTTCTGAATCTATTATAATTCCTTTTTCTTCAAATGCTTTAACTTGTGCTTTTCTCTTTTCTTGCCATTCATTTGAATTAATTATATCTAATCCTATAATTGCTGTTCCAACATTCTTTTCTTTTCCAAAAATATGAGTAGCTAACTGAGCTTCTGGATGTTTGCTAACAAATTTTTCATCCTGTAATTCTCTCTTTTTGTACGTTTGTGTTTTAAAATCTAGACCTTTTAAAAACTTTATTTCTCTTCCAACTAATATTGGTGAAATCATGTATATACTATCTTTTCCTATAAATTTAGAATAACCTTCATTTTGTAATTTTCGTATTCTTTCTATAGCATCTAATAATTGCAAATTAACTATATCTATAGTTTTTGATATTCCTTTTTCTGACATCATTTGATGTAAATCAATAGGCATATGTAAATGAATGCTTCTTCCTGCTATTCCATATGTAAACATTTCATTAATTGGTGTATGTTCTTCATGATTGTGTTCTTGTTTTTCTTCTAATTTTGTTTGTAAGTACTTTTTTATACTTTCTTCATTATCTCCTATTTGATTAACCATAGATGTTATTGTTTCGTTTGTTAATAAATTTATTTTTCCTAATAGATTATTAATTATAATTTCATTGTCAGATGTTCTCATTGACATTAATATATTTTTTATTTGAATTTTAGTCACTATAAACACCTCCACAATTTAATTATAACATATAAGACATAAAAAAACTAGGTAAATAACCTAGTTTTATGTTTTTGGTTGCGGGGGATAGACTCGAACTACCGACCTCTGGGTTATGAGCCCAGCGAGCTGCCAACTGCTCCACCCCGCGATGTTTGACAATTTTTATTATACTAAATTTATGTTGTTTTGTCAACAGTATAATAAAAAATAGTTGAAATAATTGATATTTATTATTATATTATATGCAATTTAAACCATAATATTCCTATAAATATTTTAAAACTTCAACAGGATATAATATTTTATTACCATTTTTAAAATCATTTATATTAATCCAAGTTGCTTTGCCACCATCATCACTTACAATATATTCATCTTTATAATCTTTATCAGATATGGCAACATTATAGAAAAAAACTATTTCATGGCCATTTTTACCTTCAAATGTAAATATATTTTCTGCAACTCCTAAAAAATCTTTTACTTCAACATTGACATTTATTTCTTCTAAAAATTCTCTTTTTAGTGCATCAGAACTTTTTTCTAAAAATTCGATTCCACCTCCTAAACATCTATAAAAATGTTCATTTTTTGTTTTATCAAAACAATCGCTAACTAATAATTTATTATTTCTAATTGCAAGGCCTAAAACTATAGGTCTTATTTCAACAAATTTATTCATAATAAA
>CAZBMU010000141.1:0-2068 GCA_964493175.1 uncultured Clostridium sp. | reverse complement strand
TTACATTTTGATCTGTTCCTTCAACATATAAAGTCATAAATCCTTTAAATTTAATGCTTTGACCACTTGCTTTAAATGTGTAATCATTTGCATTTATTGAAACCTGCATAGTATTGTAAATAGCTGCTGCCATTTGACTTGCCATGAATCTATTATATATTAGTTTATATAGTTTGTATTGATCTTTGCTTAAAGAATCTTTTATGGTATCAGGGTCTAAATCTGCATAAGTTGGTCTTATACCTTCATGTGCATCTTGCGAATCTTTTGATTGTCTATAATATCTATTTTCATAATATTGTTCTCCATAAGTTGATATTATATGTTCTCTTGCAGCTGCTCTGGCTTCTTCTGATATTCTTGTAGAGTCTGTTCTCATATATGTAATTAGACCAACAGTTCCTCTATCTTCTATTTTTACCCCTTCATATAATCCTTGTGCAATACTCATAGTTTTCTTTAATGTAAATCCTAATTTTCTTGATGCTTCTTGTTGCATTGTACTTGTTGTAAATGGTGGAGCCGGATTTCTTTTCTTTTCTCCTCTTTTAACTTCATCTACTATATAACTCGCATTTTTTATATCTTTTAATACTTGGTCAACTTCAGTTTTACTATGAATTTCTTGTTTTTTACCATCTTTACCATAATATTTTGCTTCAAATCGTTTTTTTGTTTCTTTATCACTTAGACTTAAATATATATTCCAATATTCTTCTGGTATGAATTTTTCAATTTCTTCTTCTCTATCTACAATAAGCTTTACTGCAACTGATTGTACACGTCCAGCTGATAATCCTCTTCTAACTTTTTTCCAAAGTAGTGGGCTTATTTTATAACCAACTATTCTATCTAAAACACGTCTTGCTTGTTGAGCATCTACTAGATTTACATCAATATCTCTAGGTTCTTCAATTGCTTTTTTTACAGCTTTTTTTGTAATTTCATTAAATGTAACTCTAGTTATTTTTTCATTTTCATCTTGTAAAATTGTAGCTAAGTGCCATGCTATTGCTTCTCCTTCACGGTCAGGGTCTGTTGCAATATATATTTTCTTTGCTTGTTTTGCGTCTTTTTTTAAGGATTTTATTAAATCTCCTTTTCCTCTTATATTTATATATTCTGGTTCAAAGTCTTTTTCTATATCTATTCCTAATTTAGATTTAGGTAAATCTCTTATATGTCCCATTGATGCAACAACTTTTGTACTTCCACCTAAAAACTTTTTTATTGTATTTGCTTTTGCAGGTGATTCTACGATTATTAATTTGTCTGCCATGGTCTCCTCCTTTTTGGTTACTTTTTGTTATTCTAGCTTAATTTTTTTTAATTTGCAAGTTTTTTATAAAAAATGTTTTAAATATTATAAGAAAATAGGTTTTTTTATAAAATCACAAATCACATCTTGTACAGCTATTGGTGTAACTTCATTTTCTTTTAAAATTTTTAATATTTCATCTACTTTTTGCTCATTATTTGTTAAATATTTTATTGTTTTATTTTCAATTTTAGGATTTCTTTCAATATATTCTGTTTTTATAATTTTAATTCCATATTTTGCTTTTTCACTTTTTATGAATTCATCTTCGTTTATTATTTTATAATATTCTAGCTTAATTGGATGTTTTATTTCTGCTTCCTCTAGTTTTTCTTTTTTTATAAAAGTACTTCCGAAAAATGTATTCATTATAAATTCTCCTTTCTTTAGTATCACGCAAAATCTATAATACTATTTTTTGGAAAAATTTGCAAGCACTTTTCATCGCAAAAATCTTCATTTTTCGGCATTTTATATAAAAAAGAGCAAAAGCAATAGTATAAACTACTGCTTTGTATTTACAATGATTTATCATTCAATTGTTCAAAATATTCATATTTATCATTAATTGCATTTTTTCTAAGATACATATATAATTCTGCAAAAGTAGCAGATTTGTATGGATTAGCATATAAAATATTTATTAGTCCAAATGTAAATACAGATGCTATATTCCATAAAATAAAAGATACATCTAATATAAATGTTTTCCATTTATTACTTTTCATCATTTTTTTCGAAAGTTTAAAA
>CAZBMU010000140.1:0-2119 GCA_964493175.1 uncultured Clostridium sp. | reverse complement strand
ATGAAGAAGGCTTAGAATATGGACAAGATGTAGAAGTATATATAAAGAAAATTGATACTAGTAGAAAAAAAGTTAAATTAGTTATAGTTTAAAGGGGGAGTTAATATGGTTGAAGATAACCAAATTAAAGCACAAGTATCACCTTTTGCAATTAGAGAAGGTGAAATTAAAACATTTGATGGTAAAGATGGATATGTTTCTATGAATCAAATAGTACATAAAATAAACATAGGGCATATTAATGAAATTCATTTTGCAATTTTAGATTTAGTAAATGAATTTGAATTTATAACATCTAGACAAATATTTCAAATGTTACAAATTAAAGGAATTGACCCTAAATCACAAGATAAATTAAACAATAAATTAGAACAACTTGTTAAATCTAAAATTTTAACGAGATATTATTTTACATCTGATGAAGGTAAAGGTATTTATAGAATTTATTGCCTAGAAAAAATGGGAAAATATTTATTAAATTCAAAAGAAGTTGAATGTAAATGGCAACCTTCAGATAATACCAAACCAGTATCAATGATTAAAAAAAGGTTAGCAGGAAATCAAACTATAATTGCATATTTAAGGAAAGTTAAAGCATTTGATAGTTATATTGTAAAACCAGCTATAACAGCTAAAACTGCTGGAAAAACATTTAAAGGTCAAGGTGCCGTTAAATTAACTAAAAATGGTAAATCTATTCAATTCATATTTGAAGTTGTTAGAAGAGAACAAGATTGGAAAAAGAAATTAATTGAAAAAATGAGATTATATAAAGATTTTTATGAGAATTTTGTACAAGGAGATTCTGGATTTCAATCAATTCCTCAACTTATTTTAGTATGTGAAGATGAAAAACATATGGCAGAATGTTTAAAAGAAACTGTAACAAATCAAGTTGAAATCCCTCAAATTAAGTTATATTTTACAACTGATTTAAGACAAAATGAAGAAACTTTAGAAAATACTCTTGTTGATTTTAAATTGGTTGATGGTAAATATAAAATGGAAAATGTTGAATTAAAATTGCTTGGGATGTAAATCTAATATAAAGGTTAAAACAATAAACTGAAAGGAGGTGTTGTTATGGAAGAAAATAGAAAAGTAAAAATAAGTATGTCGATAGTACTTCTTATTATTTCTATTATAATAATTTTTATTATGGCTTATTTTTTATTTGATTTTTCAAAACAAATAAATGAATCAGAAAAAGAAATAAATTCTTTAAACTCAAAAATATCTGATTTAGAAAAATCAGTAAGTAATTATGAAGAAAAAATGGAAAGCATTTCTAATACAATTAATTCAAATACTGAAAATAAAAAAGAAATTTCAGTATCTACAAGCAGTTCTAATAATTATGCTGAAATAACAGAAAAATTAGATAATAATAGTTTATTATCAGTTACAGATGCAATTAATAATAATAATGGAACATATACCTTGAAAGGGAAAATAATAACGATAGATAAATCTAGAGAACAAATTGCGGAATTTCCATTTTATAAAGAAACTGGTGAATATAAACAAATTACAGTATCAGAAAAAACAAAATGTACATATTTAGAAGATAGCAATAATGAAAAAAATGATACAGTAGAAAACGTATTTTCTAAAAAGCTAGCTTTTGATGGAGGACAATATGGTTCAAGTTTTAATTTTGAATTTGAAGATAATAAATGTGTATTAGTTTACCAGGTTAATACAGGTCATTAATTTTTATATAGATTATTTTAGGAAGCCATTTACTTACTTAAATGACTTCCTTTTTTTTATTAGAGTATAGTATTTCCTTGACAAAGAAAACACAATAAATATATAATATAAAAGTAAAAAAGTATAAATATTTAACAAAACTTGCATAATAACACAAAGGAGGAAATTTAATGGAGAACGAACAAGATGAACAGAAAGTAAAACAAATGATAGATAATTTGGTAGAACGTGCAAAAATAGCATCAAGAGAATATATGGAACTTGACCAAGAAACAATAGATAAAGTTGTTAAAGCGATGTCAATGGCAGGATTAGAACACCATATGGAACTCGCCAAAATGGCTGTAGAAGAAACAGGAAGAGGAATTTATGAAGACAAAATAACAAAGAATATGTTTGCAACAGA
>CAZBMU010000139.1:0-2128 GCA_964493175.1 uncultured Clostridium sp. | reverse complement strand
TTAAATTAACACCTAATTCTTCAAATGCATCAAATACTTTATCTATTTGATCTGGGTTAACATCATCTAATTCTTTTGCTAAATCTGCATAAGTTATTTGGCCTTTCTCTTTTACCTTTTTTAATATATTATTCATTTTTTCTTCTTTTATTTTATTTTCAGAGTTTTCTTGTTCTTGTGTTTCTTCTATTACTTCTTGTTTTATTTCTTGATTTTCTTTTTTCTTTTTAGTTGTTTTTTTCTCTTCATCTTTTACAACTTCTTCTAATTCTTCCTTTTTCTTTGCCATTTAAAATTTCACCCCTATTTTATTTTAGCTAATCTAATAATTATATCATTTAGCTCTTTTCCTAATTTTCTTTTTTTATTTTCGTCACTTTCTGTATCTAAAAGTTCAATTATTTCCACTTTCCTTTTTGATAATTTTTCTTTTTCATAAGATTTCATAATATCATCAATTGCTTTTTCAACATCTTCTATTTCATAATCTTCTGCTAAAATTTCAGTAATATGATTTTGCTCTTCTTCATTTAATTTGTCTATTATTCCATTAATATTACTATTTCCTTTTTCAAATTCTTCATACAATTTTTTGGCTATTTTTTTATTTAATTCAGCTTTAAAGTCTTCTATTGAAATATTTTGTTTTATAATTTGAAAAATATTTAAATCTCCTGTTAATAATATTGAAAGTATTGTATTTTCTCTTCTTTTTAATGTTTGTGGTATTTCTACTTGTTCAATTTTTTTACGAGTTATAATTGGTTTTGTTTTTTCTAAAACTTTTTGACTTTTGTTTTCTGAATAAGTTAATTTATTTACTTCTGCATATATTGCTTCTTTAGAAATTTCATATTCTTTTGCTATTTTTTCTATATATATTTCTCTTTCTATTGTATTATCTACTTTTGAAATTAGTTTTGCAATTTCATTTAAAAACTTAATTTTATCATTTGTATTGTTTAAATCTAAATCTTTTTTTAAGACTTTAACTTTAAATTCTATTATTGAAAGAGACTTATCTATAAGTTTTTGAAATCTTGCATTTCCATATTTTATTATATATTCATCTGGGTCTTTTGCACCTTCCATTTGCAAGATTCTGACATCACAACCCATATTTTGCAATATATCTAATGCTCTTATCTTAGCTGTTAAACCTGCCTCATCTGAATCAAAACTTAAAATTATTTGTTCTGAATTTTTTCTAAGTAGCCATCCTTGTTGCTGAGTTAAAGCTGTTCCGAAGTGGTGCTACGACATTTGTTATACCTCTTTGGTGAAGTGATATAACATCCATATAACCTTCTACTATTAAAATTCTTTTTTTAATATCACCTTTTTTTGCTACATTTAACCCAAATAAATTTCTGCCTTTACTATATACTATATTTTCAGGTGAATTTATATATTTTGGTTTTGAATCATCTAGAACTCGTCCACCAAAAGCAATTACTCGACCTCTTGCGTCACAAATTGGAAACATAAGTCTGTTTCTATATCTGTCTATATATTTTCCATTATCATTTTTATTTACTAAACCAGACTCTAGAATTTCTGAATCTTGAAATCCTTGTTTTTTTAGTGCTTGATATAATTCATCAAATTGTCCTGAAAAACCTATTTTGAAAGATTTTAATGTTGCATTATTTAATTTTCTCTTTTTTATATATTCTTGCGCTATTTTTGCTTGTGGTTTATATAAATTCTCATGATAAAAATCCGCTGTAAACTCATTTACTTTAAAAATTTTTGCTTTTAGTTCTTCTTTTGCAGAATCTTTGTTATTTTCTAATGTAGGTAATTGAATATTTGACCTTTCTGCTAATGTTTGTACTGCTTCTATAAAACTTATTCCTTCAATTTTAGTCAAAAATGTAAATACATTTCCACCTACTCCACATCCAAAACAATGAAATATTTGTTTATCTGGTGAAACGGAAAAAGAAGGTGATTTTTCATTATGAAATGGACAAAGTCCAAAATAGTTTCTTCCACTTCTTTTTAAATGCACATATTGTGATATTATATCTACGATATCATTTGTTTGTCTAACCTCGTCTATAATTTCATCACTATATCTTGGCATTTTTACCCCACTTTCCACAAATAAATTTACATATTTATA
>CAZBMU010000138.1:0-2183 GCA_964493175.1 uncultured Clostridium sp. | reverse complement strand
AAGAAATAACAGGATTAAATTTAGAGAGAGAAGAAAGAGCAGATGTAATAAAAGCGATACAGGGATATGGAGGGGGAGAAAAAAATCCAACTCCAGGATTCAGAACAGCTGTTGATATTTCAGATTATGTAGATGGAATATACGAATTAAAAATACAGATATTATCAAGAGATGGAGAAATAATAGAGGAAAAAAATAAAAATTTTACAATAAAACAATATGAAGCAAAATCATATATAGATTGTCCAACTATAGAAAATTGTAAAGGTGAGATGTATATAAAAGGTTGGATAATGACAGACGATGAAGAAAGTTTAGTAAAAGTATTTATAAATAATGAAGAAATAACAGGATTAAATTTAGAGAGAGAAGAAAGAGCAGATGTAATAAAAGCGATACAAGGCTATGGAGGAATAGAAAAAAATCCAACTCCAGGATATAGAACAGTAGTTGATACTTCAAAATATGAAAAAGGGTCACATGAATTAAAAATACAGATAGTTTCAAGAGAAGGTGTTGTTATTGATGAAAGGAAAAAGAATTTTGAAATTAGAGATTGTATAGCAAAAGCGTATATAGATTATCCAGCAGGTGATCCTGTTAAGAAACAAATGAATCTTTCTGGATGGGTAATGACAGAAGATAAGGAAAGTAAAATAAAAGTATTTATAAATAATGAAGAAATAACAGGGTTAAATATAGAAAGAGAAGAAAGAGCAGATGTAATAAAAGCTATACAAGGTTATGGCGGAACAGAAAAAAATCCAACTCCAGGATATAAAACAGTAGTTGATACTTCAAATTATGGAGATGGAATATATGAATTAAAAATACAGATAATCTCAGATAATGTGATAATTGGAGAAAGTAAAAAGAGTTTTGGAATAAAAAAATATGATGCTAAAATATATGTAGATTCGCCTGTAGAAAATCAGATATATAGGTCTAATAATATAATAATAAAAGGATGGGAAATGTCAGAACATCCTGTTAGTACTGTAAAAATTAAAATTGATAATTCTGATGTTGAAGATGTTGAAAGAGTTGAGAGAGAAGATGTATTAAATGTAATAACTGATTTTGGAGGAAGAGCAACTAATACTATTCCAGGATTTTATAAACTTCAGGATATTTCAAATTTGAGTGATGGTAAACATGTGATAAATATTGAAGTTTATTCAGGTTTAAATGAATTGATGGGCTCTAAAAATGTTGCTTTTACAATAAATAGAGATTTTATGTCAGGAATTGATGTGTCTCAACATAATGGTAATATTGAGTGGGAAAAAGTTAGAGAATCTGGTATTGACTTTGCAATTATAAGATGTGGATATGGAAGAGATAGGGTTAGTCAAGATGATTCAAAGTTTGAAAGAAATGTTAAAGAATGTGAAAGATTAGGAATACCATATGGAGTGTATTTATACTCGTATGCTGGTGATGCTGAAGGCGCAACATCAGAAGCGGAACATGCTATGAGATTAATAAGAAATACTGGAGCAAACCCATCATTAGGAGTATGGATTGATATTGAAGATGCTGATGGATATAAAAATAGAAATGGTATTTCTTATGATACTTCTGAAATAGTTGCTAATACATTCTGTAATATATTAAGAAATAATGGTTATAGAGCTGGAATTTACGCAAGTTTATATTGGTTTAGAGATTATTTAAACAGTGATAGTTTATCAATTTATGAAAAATGGGTTGCACAATGGAATTCAAGATGTACATATGAAAAGAATTATTTGATATGGCAATACTCATCAAGTGGAAGTGTTAATGGCATTATTGGAAATGTAGATATGGATTATTATTATAGATAAAAGATAGTTTTATTTATAAATTGTGTTTTTTACCTAAGATTATTATAATTTAACGGAGAAGAAAATGAAAAAGTATATAGTTATAGTTTTAATAGTATTGTTATTATTATTGGTTCCTTTTATATGTTTTGCTAATAATTCAAATGAGGTTGAATATACTGCAAAAGTTTATATAGATACAATTGAAAATGATATTTGTAGATGTAAAATTAAAGGATGGTTAATGACAGATGATGAAGAATCTACAATGAAATTTTATATTGATGATAAAGAAGAATTAGTAACAATAAACAGAGAAAAAAGACAAGATGTATTAAATGCAATAAAAGGTTACGGAGGAGCAGAAAAAAATCC
>CAZBMU010000137.1:0-2248 GCA_964493175.1 uncultured Clostridium sp. | reverse complement strand
AAAAGTTATTAAAGTAGAAAAAATGGAGAGATAAGTTATGAATATAAAACTATTTTTTCAAGCGATAGTTAAATATATATTTGGTGTATTAATTGTAGGTGCATTGTTATTTATTCCAGCTAATTCTTTTGAATTTTGGAATGGATGGCTATTTATGGGACTATTATTTATTCCAATGTTTATTGCAGGAATCATTTTAATGATAAAAAATCCAGAATTATTAAAAAAGAGATTAAATGCTAAAGAAAAAGAAAATGAACAAAAGTGGGTTTTGTTTTTTAGTGGTTTAATGTTCTTGTCTGGTTTTATTATTGCAGGATTAAATTACAGATATAAATGGATAGAAATCTCTAATATAGTTATAATTATATCTTCAATTTTATTTATTATTGAATATATACTATATGCAGAGGTATTAAGAGAAAATACTTTTTTATCTCGTACAATTGAAGTACAAGAAAACCAAAAGGTAATTGATACAGGTTTATATGGAATAGTAAGGCATCCTATGTATGCTATAACAATATTATTATTTTTAACAATGCCTTTGATTCTAGGCTCTTTTATTTCTTTTTTGATTTTCTTAATATATCCTATTTTAATTGCAAAAAGAATAAAAAATGAAGAAGAGGTATTGGAAAAGGATTTAAAAGATTATGCGGATTATAAGAAAAAAGTTAAATATAAAATAATTCCATTTGTATGGTAAATATAGAATAATTTTGTTTATTAAAGCTCATAACCCGAAGGTCGTAAGTTCGAGTCTTACCCCCGCAACCAAACTTATATCGTTACAGCTATCTAAGTTGTAGCGATTTTTTATGCTCTCCAATTCGTTTACAATAATGCCTAAAATAGACACTTTTATGTCAAATTGGGGAAAAGTTGGGGAAATAATTCTCCAAACCAGTTGATATTACTAATAAAAATTTAGTAAAAGACTATGGGAAACCTAAAATATTATTTAGTAGTCTTTTACTTTTTTATCGTGAAAAGTTTAATGACTTTAGTGAAAAAAGTTTTTAACTAATTTTTTGGTAGTAGCAAGTTTTCTAAAACATAACTTGCTTTTTTATTATGTGCAATAATAGGATGCACATAGAAATTAAGCGTTGTAGTAATTTGTGCATGTCCAAGTCTTGCTGCTACTACTGCTACATCAACGTTTTGTGCGATTAAAAGTGTAGCATTTGTGTGTCTTAGTCCGTGAAAGTTAATTACAGGTAGTCCAATTTGTCCAATAAATTTTACAAACCACTTGCTAATAGTAGAAGGGTTCATTGGTTTGCCATTAGATTGCACAAACAACCTATTAGAATTATCCCATAATTCGCCACAGAGCGTTTTTTGTTCATCATACCATAATTTATATTCCTCAAGTAGAGAAATGACAAATTCAGGTATTGCAACTTCTCTGATAGAACTTTCTGTTTTTGGCGTTTTAGTAAATATTCCTTTATCTGCTAAATACTGACTAGAACGATTAATGCTTATGATTCCATTTCTAAAATCAATATCACTCCATTCAAGTCCCATAAGCTCTCCAAGTCTAAGTCCAGTAAATACAGCTATGATGATTGCAGTTTTATACTTTATTTTTTCGTAGCTAAGTTGTTCTAAATTTTCTAGTAATATTTTGCATTGATCATCATCATAGTATTTCCTTTTAGGCTTTTTGGCTTTAGGGGGTTGAACACGTTCAGCAGGGTTTGAAACTATTACTTGCCAATAAACAGCTTTGTGAAGCATTGCTCTAAGTAATCTATGATGCTCTAATATAGTTTTACCAGACAATGGTTTTAAGGTTTTGTTTCCATCATTACATTTTTTTCTAACTAATTGAGTATCTTTACTTAGTAAGTCATAGAATTGCATAATATCTGTTGGTTTGATTTTGTTAACATAGAAATGTCCAAAGTAGGGTAGAAGTCTTGTTTCTAACATTCTACAATATCTTTTATAGGTAGAAGGTGCAAGTTCTTTTGAACCATAATCTCTTTTCCAAATTTCAGTGAATTCAGAAAATTTAAGAGATTTTCCTTCAATAACCATACCATTTTGAACATCTGCAACAAATTTTGCAAGTTCTATTTCTGCTTCTTTTTTAGTTCCATGAACAGTTTTGGTTTTCTTAATAGGTTTTCCTTGCAAGTTGTATCCAGCAAGGCAACTTAGTCTGTAACTATCTTTTCCTCTTTTTTCAATACTCCCAGCCATTACCTTTTTCACCTCCTTTCAGGCATACCTA
>CAZBMU010000136.1:0-2265 GCA_964493175.1 uncultured Clostridium sp. | reverse complement strand
ATTTTTACACACAAAAAGAATTAGTAGAAGTACCTATAATAGGAAAAATAACAGCAGGAGAACCAATATTAGCCGTAGAAAATGTAACAGATACTTTCCCAATTCCAATAGATTTTGTTGGAAACTCAGAAAGCTTTATGCTTACAGTTAGAGGAGAAAGTATGATTGAAGCTGGAATTCTTGATGGAGATTATATATTAATAAAAAGACAAAATACTGCAAATAATGGAGAAATTGTAGTAGCCTTAATTGGCGAAGAAGCAACAGTTAAAACATTTTATAAAGAAAAAGACCATATTAGACTACAACCAGAAAATAGTACAATGGATCCAATAATAGTACCAAATTGCGAAATATTAGGAAAAGTAGCAGGAGTATTTAGAAAGATGTAACTTTTCTGTGAAATATCAAAAAAACATTTACAAAAAGTACCTTATTAAGTATAATAATAAGGTACTTTTATTATGTTAAAAGGTACCTGTCCCCAAATGGACAAAGGAGGATTTATGTTAAAAATATTAAGTAATTTAAAATATACATTCTGGTCAGTTGTTGTTATTATAATACTGCTATGTGTACAAGCTGCAATAGACTTAGCTTTGCCAGAATATACATCAAAAATAGTTAATGTTGGTATACAAGCTAGTGGAATAGAAAGTAGTGTTCCAAGCATTATTTCTAAAGATGATATGGAAACAATACTTTTATTTACAGATAAAGATGATGAAGTTTTAAATAATTATTCTTTAGTAAAAGAAAACAAAACTGATTATCAAGAAAAGATTATAAATCAATATTTAGGTAAAGATAAAAAAATAGAATCTAATACAATTTATGTATTAAATGCAACTAACGAAGATAAATTGAACGAATTATCTTCTATTTTAGCAATTCCATTAATAGAGTTTTCTAGCCTAAAAAATGAAGAGTATGTCAATATGAATGATGAGCAAAAAAATCAATTATTTGAACAATTTTCAAGCAAAATAAATGAAATGTCAGATTCAATTAAAGAGCAAGCAGCAGTAAGTAGTGTAAAATTAATTTACAAAAATATAGGTGTAGATACAGATAAATTACAAAATAATTATATATTAAAATCAGGATTTCAAATGTTAGGCATTGCATTAATTGCAATGGTTTGTGCAATTTCAGTTATGCTATTATCTGCAAGGGTTGGAGCTAAACTAGGAAAGTTGCTTAGAGAGAAAGTGTTTTCAAAAGTTATTAGTTTTTCTAGCAAAGAATTAAGAGAATTTTCAACAGCATCATTAATTACAAGAAGTACAAATGACATTACACAAATTCAACAAATGGTAAGTATGATGTTTAGAGTAATAGTATATGCACCAGTAATAGGAATAGGTGGTTTTGTTAAAGTATTAACAAATAATGATAATTCAATGGCATGGATTATTGGAGTTGGATTACTTGCAATTTTATTTATTGTAGGAACATTATTTATTATAGCAATGCCAAAATTTAAGAAACTGCAAGAATTAATAGATAAATTAAATTTAGTATCAAGAGAAATTTTAACAGGTCTTCCAGTTATTAGAGCATTTAATAAAGAAAAAAGAGAAGAAGCTAGATTTGAAGTTGCAAATAATGATTTAAGAAAAACAAATATATTTGTAAATAGAACAATGTCAATAATGATGCCAATGCTTATGTTTATAATGAATAGTATGGCAATACTAGTTATTTGGATTGGAGGACATAGCGTAGACCAAGGGTTAGTTCAAGTAGGAGATATGATGGCATTTATTCAATATATGATGCAGATTGTAATAGCATTTTTAATGATTTCAATGATATCTATTGCACTTCCTAGAGCATCAATATCAAGTAATAGAATAAATGAAGTTCTAGAAACTGAGCCAGATATAAAAGATAAAAATGAATTAAAGAAATTTGATGAAAACAAAAAGGGATTAGTAGAATTTAAAAACGTAAGTTTTAGATATCCAGATGCAGATGCAGAAATATTAGAGGATATAAACTTTACAGCTGAGCCTGGAAAAACAACAGCAATAATCGGAAGTACAGGAAGTGGAAAATCTACAATTGTCAATTTGTTACCGAGATTTTATGATGTTACAAGTGGAGAGCTTTTAATAGATGGCGTAAATGTAAAAGATGTATCACAAAAAGATTTAAGAGATATTATAGGATTTGTACCACAACGAGGAATTCTATTTTCAGGAACAATAGAATCAAATATAAAATATTCAGATGAAAATATGTCAGATGAAAAAATGATAG
>CAZBMU010000135.1:0-2280 GCA_964493175.1 uncultured Clostridium sp. | reverse complement strand
TCTAATCTTTCATCAAATAATTGCCAAAACTTTTCTTCATCTCCATCTGCTATAATTCCTATTTGTGGTAAATTAATACTCACCACACCTTGATTAAATCTTCCCTCAAATTTGTAATTTCCATTTTCATCTTTCCAAGGTGATAAAAAGCTTCTACATCCCATTGGACTAAATACATTTCCCTCATAATTTTCTTTCATCTTTTTAGCTGATATATAATCTGGGTACATTCTTTTTGCAGAACATTTTACAGCAAGTTTTGTTAAATAATCATATTTTCCACCTGATAAATTATTACATTCATCTAATACATATACTAGTTTAGGAAAAGCTGGTGTTACATAAACTCCCGCTTCATTTTTTATTCCTATATATCTTTGTTTTAAAACTTCTTCTATAATCATTGCATTTTCTTTTATATATGGGTCATCTTTCTCTAAATGCAAAAATAATGTTACAAAAGGAGATTGTCCATTTGTTGTAATTAATGTATTAATTTGATATTGAAGAGTCTGAACTCCTGCTTTTAGTTCATCTTTTAGTCTTAAATTAGCAATTTCTTCTATCATCTCTTTATTTAATTTATTATTATATTTTTCCTCTAATTCTTTTTTAAATTTATCATAGCTTTTTCTTAAATACTTTCCTAAATGAATTAAGTCTACAGATTGTCCTCCATATTGATTACTTGCAACTGTTGCAATTATCTGGGTTGTTACAGTACAAGCAACTCGAAAACTTTTTGGACTCTCTATTAATTTGCCATTTATTACTGTTCCATTATCTAACATATCTTCTATATTTATTAAACAACAATTAAATATTGGTTGAACAAAATAATCCATATCATGAAAATGAAATACTCCATCTTGATGTGCTTTAGAAATTTTTTCAGGTAATAAAATTCTTTTTGTTAGATCTCTTGAAACCTCTCCTGCTATATAATCTCTCTGTGTTGAAGCCAATACAGTATTTTTATTTGAATTTTCTTCTGCCAATTCTTTATTTTCATTTCTAATTAATCCTAAAATTGATTCATCTGTAGTATTTGATTTTCTAACTAATGCTCTTGTATAACGATATACAATATATTTTTTTGATAATTCAAATTTTCCAATTTCCATTAATTTTTCTTCAATTATATCTTGGATATCTTCAACTAAAATTCTTTTTTTACCTAAATCTTCAATATATTGTATTATTTCTTTAATATCTTCCTTTGTTGCTCTTTCTTTTTGTTTAACTTCTTTGTTAGCTTTTTCAATAGCTATTTGAATTTTTGATTTATCAAAATCTACTGCTCTACCATTTCTTTTTATAACTTTCATCATCAAATCCTCCCTTTGTTATTATATATTTAAAGTGTTATTTTTCTGTTGCAAAAGCAACAACTTTTTTAAAATATAGCTTACTGTTGAATTTTGTCATTTATTACATTTTCATTACAAATTTATAGATTTTTATTTTTATTTTGTTGCAATTGCAACTTTAATAATGTATAATATTTTTATTATATTATAGGAGAATTTTGATATGGAAAATAACTTCGATATAAAAAAATTTATTTCTGAATTTGAAAAAAGCTGCATTAGAGTACAGAAAAAAACTTTTCAAAAAAATGAAGTAGTAACAACATATATACAAAAAAGAAATCAGTTTTGTATACTATTAAGTGGAAATGCTGATTTAGTTCGTTATGATTTTAATGGTAATAGAACAATTGTAGAACATTTATCTGAAAATGATATTTTTGGTGAAGTTTTTTATACTGTAACAACTAATAACGAATTATTAGTTGAAGCAAGACAAAAATGTGAAGTTTTAATATACTCTTATGAAAATATTCATACAAAATGTAGAACTAATTGTAAATTTCATTCTAAACTTTCAGAATTCTTACCAGAATTAATTTTAAATAAAGTTACAGACTTAAATATGAGAGTTGAACTTTTAACAAAACGCTCTATTAGAGATAAATTACTTGGTTATTTTACATTGCTTTCTACTAGACACTTTACCAAAAGTTTTACATTACCTTTTTCTCTAACAGATTTAGCTGATTATTTAAGTATAGATAGAAGTGCAATGATGCGTGAGTTAAAGCTTTTAAAAGATGATGGTTTTATTGACAAAAATGGAAATAGAATAACTTTACTATATAAATAAAGGATTATGAGTCACTCATTAACTATTTGACACTGCTCCTGGGGAGAGATGGTGTCATTTTTTTTATTTAATCGTTCATTTCGTTCAAAAAGAAATTGTAAATTATTAGAATAC
>CAZBMU010000134.1:0-2343 GCA_964493175.1 uncultured Clostridium sp. | reverse complement strand
TAACGTCCTCATCATAACCTCGAGCTTTTCTTCGTATTCGAAAAGTTTTTTCTCTCCTTTCTTAATTATGTCTCTAACAGCTTGTCTTGTAATGTTTTCATTTTCTGCAATTTCAGATAGTGACAAGTCATTATTATAGTAGTCTTCCATGAATTGTAATTGTTTTTTTGTTAAAATTGGTCCGTAAAATTGTAGTAACATACTAATTTTTACTTTTTCATTCATAGAAACTACCTCTTTTCTATTTTTGTAATGCTAATATACTTTACACTATTTTTTTCAATTTGTCAAGTGTTTTTATGAAATTTACCAATTAGATTAAACCCTAATGGCAAAAAAATAAAAAACACCATTATTAATAATGATGTTTTTATACATCTGAAAACTTTGATTTTTAATTAAATTTATATTTTAGAATCCTGAAACTATAAAACATAATGCTCTTAATAAAACTATTGTTCCTAGTGTTGCTATTATTGTTATTATAACGGTTGAAGCTGGACTTAATTTTGGGCTTTCTGTACTTGTATTTACACTTGTACTATTGCTAACATTGTTTGTTTCTTCCATAATTATCTTCTCCTTTGTTCTTTTATTTGTTTAATTTTATTATATTTTTTTATTTTTGTCTAGTACTTTTTTAAATTTTTTTAATTTTTATAAATTTATTATAAAAATTAAAAATAATAAAAAGAAATATATTTAATTTCAGAAAAAAACATAAATTAATGGATTTTTTTCTACCTAAACGCCCCTAAGTTCTGCACCTACATTTTTTTCTAATCCTTCTATCACATACTTCATAACATTATTTATTTCATCATCACTTAAAGTCTTTTTGTTATCTCTAAAAACCAAGCTATAAGCAACACTTTTCTTATTCTTTCCTAATTTTTCGTCTCTGTAAATATCAAATAGTTTCACACTTTCTAGAATTTTTTTAGCTTTATTTTTTATTATTTTTTCAATCTGTCCAACTTCTATTTCTTCATTAACAATAATTGCAATATCTCTTTCAACAGCAGGGAATTTTGCAACTTCTACATATTTTTTATTAACTCTTGAATATTTTATAATTTTACTTATATTTACTTCTGCTAAATAAACTCTTTTTTCAATATCATAATTATATAATACTTCAGGGTGTACTTCTCCAATAGTTGCAATTATATCCATTCCAACCTTTATATTTGCACATCTTCCTGGATGATATGATTCATTTTTGGTTTCTTTTTCTACATCAAATTTATTTACATTTGATATTTCTAAAACATTTTCTATTAATCCTTTTAATGTGTAAAAATCTGTATTATCGCCATACATACCAATTGTTAAAATATTTTCTTGTAACGGAATTTCTCCTCTTTCAACTTCTCCTTTTTCATTTTTGTAATTTCTAGAAATATCAAATAGCTTTACATTTTGGTTTTTCTTATTTGCATTTAATGCTAATGTTTGCATCATACTAGGTATTGTTGTTGGTCTCATTAATTTATACTCATCACTAAGTGGATTCATAATAGTAATTGATTTTTTTATTAATTCTTTATTTATATTAGATTTTTCTAAATCTTTATCACTTACAAATCCATAAGTATATATTTCTGATAAACCATTATTTACAAGAACTTGTTTTATTTTTTCTTCTATATTTTGTTCTTTATTTCTTAACCCTAATGTTGTATCTGCACTTATTAATGTTGTTTCTAATTTATCATATCCATAAAATCTAACAATTTCTTCTGCTATATCTGCTAAACATTCCAAATCCATTCTAAAATAAGGTGAAATTGCATAATCATTCTCTACTTTTATTTCAAGTTTTTCTAATATTTCTATCATTTCTTGTTTTGATATATTTGTACCTAATAAATTATTGATTTTTTCTACATCTAATTTAATTCTATTTATTTTTTGTTTTGTTGGATAAACATCTATTTTTCCTTCTACAATTTCTCCTGCACCTATTTGTTCTACTAATTCTACAGCTCTATTTATTGCTCTTAAAGCATTTTCAGATGAAAGGCCTTTTTCAAATCGAGATGAACTTTCTGTTCTTAACCCTACTTGTTTTGCTGTTTTTCTTACACTTCCACCATTAAACACTGCAGATTCAAATACAACAGTTTTGGTATTTTCTTCAATTTCTGAATTCAGTCCACCCATAACACCTGCTATTGCAACAACTTTTTTATCATCTGCTATTACTAAATTGTTTTCATTTAATTTTCTTGTCTCTTCATCTAGTGTTGTAATTTTTTCACCATTTTTAGCACGCCTTACTGTAATATGTTTACCTTCTATTGAATTAATATCAAATGCATGCATTGGCTGACCCATTTC
>CAZBMU010000133.1:0-2347 GCA_964493175.1 uncultured Clostridium sp. | reverse complement strand
TGCTTTAAACAAAAGAAGCATAGAAGTCTAAGGATTAAGGTACAGATTTAAGTGGCAATCTGGTTTCTATTTTAAATAATAGATTTTCTTCTCAAACGGAAACGGCTAAGGCAGTAATGTCAAGCGAAGAAAAGAGAAATTCAACCAGACCTAAACTGTAAAATTTACTTAGACTTTGACCATCAATTAAAAGGAGAAAAAATGAAAAAAAATAAAAAGGAACATTCGGAAATTAAGTGGTTTATAGAAGTATTTCTATTAACTTTTTTATTGTCTATGCTATTTTCATATATATCAGCAAATGGAGTATCTAATTTAAGTTTAATTCCAGCTATTTTAATATTGGTTATAGTAATTGCAATTGGAATATTATTTGACATTATTGGTGTTGCAGTTACTGTGGCAAATGAACAAGAATTTCATGCAAAAGCTAGTAAAAAAGTTGAAGGTTCAAAAGATTCAATAAAATTAATAAAAAATGCACCAAAAGTTGCGAATATATGTGCAGATGTTATAGGGGATATTTGTCGGAGTTTTAAGTGGTGCAATTAGTACATTAATTGCTATGAAGATTTATGAGCAATTTGGATTATCTATTCAGTTTATTTTAAGTGCGGGTGTTGCTGCATTAACAGTTGTAGGAAAAGCTATAGGAAAAAATATTGCAAATGAAAATTCTACAAAAATTGTACATACGGTTGGGATTGTTTTAAATAAATATAGTAAAAATACGTAAAACAGGAGTGAATATTTTGAAAATATTAATAACAGGTGCTTCTTCTGGTATTGGAAGAGATATGGCAAGAACTTTGAGTAAACAAAAAAATGATTTAGTTTTAGTGGGAAGAGATGAACAAAGGTTAGGAAAAATAAAAGAAGAATTAGAGAAAAATGGAAGTAATATAGAAATAATTAGTATGGATTTAAGCAATAAAGAAAATTGTAAAGAACTTTACAATAAAGTGAAAAACATAGATATTTTAATTAACAATGCAGGATTTGGAGATTGTGGAGACTTTACTAAAACTGATTTAGAAAAAGAGTTAAAAATGATAAATACAAATATAGTAGCATATCATATTTTAACAAAATTATATTTGATTGATATGAAACAAAAAAATAGTGGAAAGATTTTAAATGTTGCATCAATTGCAGGTTTTATGCCAGGTCCTTTAATGGCAACATATTATGCAACAAAAAATTATGTTGTTAAATTATCAGAAGCACTTAGGGAGGAATTAAAAAAGGAAAAATCAAAAGTTCAAATCAGTATTTTATGCCCAGGACCAGTAGATACAAATTTTAATAAAGTAGCCAATGTAGAATTTGTTGCGAGAGAAGCTAATAGCCAAAAAGTGGCAGATTATGCTATAAAGAAGCTTAAACAGGGAAAATTCTACATAATACCAGGATTAGATATTAAACTTGTTAAATTTGGTGCAAAAATATTGCCAACAAGATTTTTAAGTAAAATGGCATATAGAATACAAAAAAGAAAATTACAAGTAAAAAGCTAAAATTTTCTTGCCTAAGTTCATTATTTAGTATATAATCTAATAAGATTTAATATTAGGAGAATAAAATGTGGAATAGAAAAGATTTAAAATTAAATGCAAGAAAGGTAGTTAAAAAAAATTATTGGACAGCAATAGTTGTGTGTTTTATAATTGCATTTCTTACAGGTGAATTTGGAACATCTATTATCGGTGTACTACAAGGTGAAGATACAGTTGATCCACTTTATGTATTACATAATGAAAGAATAACTAATAATGAAACGGCAGATGAACAAAAAATAGAAAATGAAAAACAAAAGGTTGCAAATTTTGATAAAAAAATAAAAGAAAAGATAAATAGTTTAAATGATACGCAAATAAAAATTGCAGAAGCAATAGAATCAAATCTAAACAATATTACGAAAACTCAAAAGTATATATTTAAAATTTGGGACGCAATTCAATCTTTCAATATAAATCAAATAGGAATAGGTGTAGGTTTTTCTATAACAGCATGCTTAACTTTTATATTTACAATATTTGTTGCAGACCCACTTATAGTTGGAGGAAAAAGATATTTTATAAAAGCTAGAAAAAGAAAAAATACTAAAATTGGAGAGATGGGAGAGGTCTTTAAAAATGGTAATTGGTTTAATGTTGCAAAAATAATGTTTTTAAGAAATATATTTAATTTCTTATGGTATTTAACAATAATAGGCGGAATTATAAAAACATATGAATACAAAATGATACCTTTTATTTTAGCTGAGAACCCAAAAATAAGTACAACAGAAGCTTTTAAACTTTCGAAAAAAATGATGAAAAGTAATAAATGGAAAACATTTATATTA
>CAZBMU010000132.1:0-2418 GCA_964493175.1 uncultured Clostridium sp. | reverse complement strand
CGACACGGTCTTCAGCATCATGGCGGTACAGCAGAAGAAAGATAAGGATAAGAAGGAAAAGGAGATGGAAGAAAATCCGTCTCTGAAATCAGACAGAAATGGAAAAATAAAAATTGAATTGGGAAATAAAAAAAATGCTTATGTTAACGGAGTTAAAATTAAAAAATTAAGCGAACTTCTAGGGAATATAAATGTTGTAATTTTTACTCCAGATGATATAAATATTTTAAAAGGTGGACCAAATAATAGAAGAAAATTTTTAGATATTATGATTAGTCAATTAAGACCAAATTATATGCATGTTTTAAATTTATATATAAAAACTTTAGAGCAAAGAAATAATTATTTAAGACAAATAAGAGAAGAAAATAAAGATGAAAATATATTAGATATTTGGGACGAAAAATTAGCAGATTATGCAATAAAAATTTCTAACTATAGAAATGAATATATAAAAAAAATAAAAAATATAATAAAAAATATTCATAACGAAATTACAGAAAATAAAGAAAATATTAAAATAGAATATTTAACACAATGTTTAGAAAAAGAAAAATATTTAAATTTATTAAGGCAAAGAAGAAAGTTAGATATAATAAAAGGATATACAACAAAAGGAATTCATAGAGATGATTTTTGTATTTATATAAATGATAAAGAATTAAGTATTTATGGTTCACAAGGGCAACATAGAACAGCAGTGCTTTCTTTAAAATTATCAGAATTAAATATTATTTATGAAGAAATAAGGGAGTATCCAATTTTATTATTAGATGATTTTATGTCAGAATTAGATATAAATAGAAGAAAAAATTTTTTAGAAAAAATTAGTAATACGCAGGTAATTATTACATGTACTGAAAAAATAGATATTGAAAATAAAAAAGTTTTATTATATAATGTCAAAGATGGCAAAATAAATTCCTAAAGGAGGAAAAAAATAAATGGAAAAATACGATCATAAGTATGGAGCAGAACAAATTCAGGTTTTAGAAGGTCTTGAAGCAGTCAGAAAAAGACCAGGAATGTATATAGGTAGTACATCAGCTAGGGGACTTCATCATTTGGTATATGAGATAGTCGACAATGGAGTAGATGAAGCATTAGCAGGATATTGTACAGAGATTAACGTAATTATAGAAGAAGGAAACATAATATCTGTTCAAGATAATGGTAGAGGTATACCAGTTGAAATACATCCAAAAACAAAAATTTCCACAGCTGAAACAGTATATACAGTATTGCATGCTGGTGGAAAATTTGGTGGAGATAGTGGTTATAAAGTATCAGGAGGTCTACATGGAGTTGGTGCATCAGTTGTAAACGCGTTATCAAAATGGACTGAAGTTACAGTTGAAAGAGATGGCGGAAAATACTTTATGAGATTTGAAGAAGGTAAAACAATAAAAAAATTAGAAAGAATAGGAGACTCTTCAAAAACAGGTACATTAGTAAGATTTTTTGCAGATGATAAAATATTTGAAACATTAGATTATGAATATGAAGTTTTAGAAAAAAGATTAAGAGAAATAGCTTTTTTAACAAAAGGCTTAAAAATAACAATAGAAGATAAAAGAATAAAAGATGGAGAAAATCCAAAAAAAGCTGAATTTTGTTATGAAGGTGGATTAATTTCTTTTGTAGAATATTTAAATAAAAATAAAGAAAAATTACATAAAACCCCAATATATATAGAAAAAAATGGAGAAATACCTGTAGAAATTGCAATTCAGTATACTACAAGTTATTCAGAAAATATTTATACATTTGTAAACAATATAAATACAATAGAAGGTGGAACTCATTTAGAAGGATTTAAAAGATCTTTAACAAAAGTATTTAATGATTATGCAAGAAGCCATAATATTTTAAAAGAAAAAGATCAAAATTTACAAGGTGAAGATATAAGAGAAGGAATTACTTCAGTTGTTTCTGTAAAAGTAAAAGAACCTCAATTTGAAGGACAAACAAAAACTAAATTAGGAAATAGTGAGGTAACAGGTGTTGTTCAAAGCATGGTAAATGAAGCATTGTCAGCATTTTTAGAAGAGAATCCATCTGTTGCAAAATCAATTTTAGAAAAATGTATTAGTGCATCAAGAGCTAGAGAAGCAGCAAGAAAAGCTAGGGAATTAGCCAGAAAGAAGAATTCCCTTGAAACCTCAACATTACCTGGAAAATTAGCAGATTGTAGTAGTAAAGTAGCAGAAGAATGTGAAGTATATATAGTAGAAGGTGATTCTGCTGGAGGAAGTGCAAAACAGGGAAGAGATAGAAAATTTCAAGCTATATTACCGCTATGGGGAAAAATGCTTAATGTAGAAAAAGCAAGAGCAGATAAAATATATGGAAATGATAAATTAAATCCAGTAATTCTTGCTGTAGGAGCAGGGGTTGGTCAGGATTTCGACATTACAA
>CAZBMU010000131.1:0-2423 GCA_964493175.1 uncultured Clostridium sp. | reverse complement strand
TCAAGATTTTTTCAGGTAAACTTGTAATCTCACCTACCAGATAAATAGTAGCTTTACCACCACTAAGATCTAGGAATGTGTCTAAAAACTTTTCATCATCTAACCATGCTGCAGGTCTTTGATAATTAGTACCATAACCCTGAGCAACAGAATAAGCAAAAGTACTATTAGTTAAAAATAACTCTTTAAATTTCAATCCAATAAAATCAATGGTGTATGTACCATGAGCATAGAAATCATCACCAGTCTTTGCAGTGTTGTTGGTGAAATTACAGTATGCAACGGTTGAACCTGGTCCATTACTACATAATGCTCCACCATCACCATCAGGACAAGTATTATTGGCATATGTACAGTACCACATTTGAGAATTTTGTCCATTGAATTGTACTCCACCACCATGAGTAAATGCAGTGTTATTGGTGAAATTACAACTGGAAATATTACAATAGTTTCCAGTGAAACATACAGCACCACCAGCACCACTAGCAGTGTTAAATTCCATAACTGAAGTTGTTAAATTACAATAAGAACCACTGAAATATATTGCACCACCATCACTTGTTGCAGTATTATTTATAAAAATAGAATTGCTTAAAGTACAATTGGATCCAGAATAATAAACCGCACTGCCGTTTTGTGCAGTGTTATTAGTAAATAAACTACTAGTTAGAATACAATTTGCTGCACTATAATAAATTGCACCACCATTGGTTGTTGCATTATTATTTGTGAAATTACAATTAGTTAATGTACCTCCTGCAGCATTAAATACTAACGCACCACCATCTTTTAGAGCAGAGTTACCTATGAAAGTACAATTCTCAACATGACCACCTGCAGCATTAAATAATGCAGCACCACCTCTAGCATTCCTATTAGTGGCGGAATTATTAATGAATGTATTATTTATAACTTCAAAACGAATACCTGCATATGATGATTCTATTAATAGTGCTGTACCACCAGTACTTCCAGTAGCTGTATTGTTAATGAACTCACAATCTTCAATTAAAACATCCCTATCTTGAGTGTTAAGTATGGTTATTCCTGCACCCTGACCGCCACCACCTATAGTTCCATCACGCTTATATCCGCATTTATTATCATAGAATTTACTATTTCGAACAATTAATACATATCCATTATCTTCTAATGCTCCTCCACGATTGGTAGCAGTACAATTTTGAAATAAACAATTTTCAACTGTCAACCTCATTTGAGGCGCAGTATATATTGCTCCTCCTGCTGCACCACCATGCAGATTAATAAAATTACAATCCCTCACAGTACAATTTTTACAATTATAAATACGTAAAAAACCACCAAAATCACTTGCTCCTGATGTTGGTCCTAAGTTTGTGGCATTACAATTAATAATTGTAATATTATCTGTAAGTAATGCGGTACCAGTTTCAAAAGCAGTATAATTATTACCTGCATTAAAATTTCCTATATAAATAACATTTCCTATTGTGTCGATGAAATTTAAATTCATTATTGTAACATTACAAACATAATCGTTTATATAAAAAATTTTGCAGTTGTTTGCTCCTCCTTTAATAGTGTGACCATTACCATCAATTATTGAATTGTTTTGAGGAGTTAAAATTCCCTTAGTATTTGTTGTTCCGAGATCATAATTTTTATCAATCTTTATGTATCCATTATGGTCATTTACTAATGTTTGTAATTCGGATACATTAGTACTATATTCTTCATCACTACCTAAACTCTCAGTAGTCTCAGTAGCCGATACCATCTCCTCATTTTGTTCCACAGTCGTTACTGTGTCAACATCCATCTCGGATGTTAAAACTGTTTCATTGCTAATCGTATCTGTATCGTCAGCTGCGCTTGCTGAACCCAATACTAAAAAGAGAATGAGAAAAACAGATAAAACTAGCATTAGTTTCGAGTTCTTAATTTTATTCATGAATATTTAACCTCAAAATTATTATTTTGTTCAGAAAAAAGTACGAAGAACTAATCATAATTTATCCTCCAGTCACATCCTCTCAGATGTATGAAATGAATCATACATTTGTATTGGATTTTTTGTATCTGGATTCATATAAATCATCATTTTTCAGTCTCCTTTTAACACTTTTTCCATTTTTAAAACGTTTCTTGTTAGCACCCCAATTTTTTATGGTTAAAATATAAAAAATATTTTAGATACTAACTAAATTCGAAAAAAGATTAGCATGAAAAAAAATAATCAAAAATACTTTTTTTAGGATCTGCTAAATATAAATGTTATAATGGTAAATCACAGATAAAAAGTAGCATTTCCTAGAATAGTAAAAAAAACCATTACAGGTTGTTTTTTTACAGTTGAAATCCTACTCCTCATGTGGGTTTGTTAAATCATAATTTAACTGCCCAACCCAAAAAATAAAAAAAGAAAAAACCACCCTCAA
>CAZBMU010000130.1:0-2465 GCA_964493175.1 uncultured Clostridium sp. | reverse complement strand
TCTATAATTAAAACATATTACTATAATAATTATATTCATATAATTTTTATTTATGCATATATTAATGAAAAACGCACGGAAACTTTAATTTTGGGCAATGCTATACATTCCTTTTTATATGTACATAACTTGTTTTTTCTATGTTTAATTTTTGCTCTCACATATAATTTTTAAAGAGTTCAAATAACACGTCACTGGTGCCAACGAACTAGTTATTTATAACTTTAGGCACCTTTGGATATTATTATAAATATCAGGAATTTTTTTATTATTACATAGGTACTGGTTCCCCATTTTCATCATATACTCCTCCATCAAAAGGATTGTCACCACCATAGCATCTATATATATTATTTTGACGAATACAATAAAACTCAGGACCTGTCCACTCATCATTTTCATTGTAATAACTGTTCACATCTTCAATGAATTCATATTCATCACCATATATAGTCACAAATATCTGCTTTCCATTTTTAGTCTGTAATCCATAATTAATAGTATTGGAAGATTCATTTTTATCAACTAAATTTCCCAGTGTTAAATTTTCGCTTGCACCATTTTCATAATAAATTACCTTATATATAACTTGGCTTGTACTTGTTGCTGCAATTCTTATTGGCATTATTGTTGCAACTCTTGTGTTTACTATACTTCCTGTTGAAGTATCTTGCTTTTCTAATACATATACATCATTTGGATATGTTCCTTTTCCAATTGATTGATTTGAGCCTAATAATGTTGTTATATTTATTAACCACTTATCTTCTTCTCCAGATATATCTGATATTATATTTTTTCCTTTTAAATAGTCAATTAAGCTATTTGAATAATTTCCTGTAGTTTTATCAATTGTATATGCTGATACTTCTAATTTCATTTGTTCTAATACATTTGAATGTATTGTTTCTGCTTTTGCACTTGTTGCTTTTTTTAAAATTCCGTTATCTCCAGATAACATTGATATACTAATTCCGAGCTAATATAAGCAACACGATTATTGTGATAACTAAAGCTATTAAAGTTATACCATTCTTTTGTTTTAAAATTTTTATCATTTTTAAATATTCCCCCTATTATTTAATAATAAAGTTGTACATATAATATCAAATAATTAAATTATTTTCAATACATCAAAATCACTGTAATATATATTCTATCAGTACTTTTTAAGAGTATTTCTTTTATATTAAATTTCTGTTACAAGAAAATTACAATTACTAATATAGTAACATTACTAATATTTTTTAATTACTTTCATTATTTGCTGTATTATTACTATTTGTTAATGTACCATTATAATCCGTATTCTCAGAATTTGTAGAAATGTTTTCATTATCTATAATATTTGAATTTGTTACATCCTCCCTACTTTCATTATTTGTATTTGATTTAGATTTTTCATTATTAGTATTATTTTGTGTATTTATATTTGTAGAATTTGAATTTTTATTACTATTGTTAGTGTTTGTTGTATTAGAAGAATTATCTGTTCTTTGAGGTTCTTTTGCATCAATATCTTCTGTAATTCCTTTAATAATTTCAGTTACATTATCTTTTTGTGTAGAATTTGTATTTTGTTTTTCTTTATATTCTGTACCAGTATGTTTACTACATAAACCAGGAGTTGTAAACCATAAAAAATATTCATTATAGGTATTTTTACAACTAGACCTTGCTCTTTCTCCTGTTTCAACACATATTAAACATTCAGATATAGAAGAAGGCTTTTCAAATGTTGCACTTTTCATGCCTGCATGAATTCGTGACATTACATTGGCCCAAATTAATCCAGCAGGATTTCTTTGATTAAAATTAATACTTTCATTTTGATCAAATCCAAACCATGTAACCGCTGTAAAATATGGAGTAAATCCACATAACCACCTATCATAGTTTTCGTCTGTAGTTCCTGTCTTCGCTGCTACATCTACGCCAGCAATTTTACAATAAGTTGCTGTTCCATTTTCACCTAAAACTGGTTGAGTTAAAAGTTTTTTCAATATAAAAGCTACCTCTTTTGAGAATACTATTTTTGTTTTTTGTTTTGTCTTAATTAATGTTCTCCCATCTTTTCTTTCAATTTTATTATAAAATGTAGGCTCTATATATTTTCCATCATTAGCAATTGTACTATATGCTCCTGCCATTTGAATAGGGCTTATTCCCTTCTCTAATCCACCAAGTGATAAAGGTAAACTATTATCTTTGTCTGTTAAAGTAGTTACCCCCATTTTTTCTAAATATTTTATAGAAGTTTTTGGTGTTAATTTTTCCATTATTTCAACGAATGGTATATTTTGTGATGATTCAACAGCCCTTCTTACAGTAATTTTTCCTAAGCTTTTACTATAATCTGTTGGATGATAATTATTTTCAAAGTCTCGCTCTGAGTCATCTAAAATTGTTGCTGCAGTAATTATTTTTTTATCAATTGCAGGTGAAAGAACAGCTATTGGCTTAAT
>CAZBMU010000129.1:0-2489 GCA_964493175.1 uncultured Clostridium sp. | reverse complement strand
AGACAAAACAGTATATGACAATGTAGCTTATGCTATGTATATTGTAAGAGCAACACCTAGACACATAAGAAGACAAGTACCAATGGTTTTATCACTTGTAGGGTTAAGTGGAAAAGCAAAAATGTATCCAAATGAACTATCAGGTGGAGAACAACAAAGAGTTGCATTAGCAAGAGCATTAGTAAACAACCCATCAATGTTAATTGCAGATGAGCCTACAGGAAACTTAGATCCAGATACAGCTTGGGATATTATGAACTTACTAAATGATATAAACATGAGGGGAACAACTGTAGTTGTAGCAACACATGCAAAAGACATAGTAGATCAAATGAAAAAAAGAGTTATCCATATTCGTAAAGGTGAAATCATAAGAGATGATAAAAAAGGTGGGTATGATTATGAGATATAACAGATTAGGATATTTAATAGGAGAAGGATTTAGTAACGTATTCAAAAACAAAAAATCAACTGGTGCTTCACTCATGATTATGTGTGCTACAATGATAATATTTGGTGTTTTTCTAATACTTAGTGAAAATATAAATTATTTTGTAAAAGAAATAGAATCTGCACAAGGAATACAAGTTTTTATAAAAAATGAAGCAAATCAAGAACAAATTGAAGAATTAGGCGAAAAACTTAGAAAAATAGATGGAGTCAGTACAACAGAATTTGTTTCAAAAGAACAAGCATTAGATCAAATGAAAGAAAAGTTTGGAGATAAAAAAGATTTACTAGAAGGATATGAAGGAGAAAACAATATATTTACTGCATCTTATGTAGTTACTTTAACAGACTTAAACAAAAGTAAACAAGTACAAGATGAAATATTAACCTTTGATTATGTAAAAAAAATCACTAGTAAAGATGAAACTGTTTCAACATTAATAGATTTAGCAAATGGAATAAAAATAGTAACAGGAGTAATTTTAATACTATTAGTTATAATATCTATTTTTATTATAGCAAACACAATAAAACTTACAGTACATGCAAGAAGAAAGGAAATTTCTATTATGAAATATGTAGGTGCAACAAATGGGTTTATTAGATGGCCATTTATTGTGGAGGGTATGATTATTGGATTGTTAGCTAGTAGTATATCAATAATAGTTGTTGGGGTAGCATATAGTTTTTTAGCTGAAAAAATAGTAAATTCAAAATTTATGCAAGTAATAAATATGAGTTTAATAAGTTTTTCAGATATGTTCAATTCTATAATATTTACATATATGTTACTTGGAATAGGAATTGGTGCAATAGGTAGTGTTATTTCTATGAGAAAATATTTAAAAGTATAAGAGGTAAAAATGCGTAGATTATTATGTATAGTTTTAGCTTTTATAATTTGTAGTTTTAGTATTTTTACATATATTTATGCTGAAGATTCTGAAGAAACAAAGTTACAAGATGAACAAAAAAAATTACAAGAACAAATAAATGAAAAAAGTGATGAACTAGAAAACGTTCAAAGTGAATTATCACAAAATTTACAACAAATTGATAAATTAGATGAAAAAATAGAAAAAGCACAACAAGAATTAGATGAGTTAAATATTGAAATTGCAAAATTACAAACTTCAATGGATGAAATAAAAGCTAAATTAGATGTTGCAGAAGCAAATTTTAAAAAACAAAAAACATTACTAGATAACAGATTAATTGCAGTTTATGAATCTAGTGATACGCAATATTTAGATGTTATCTTAAGTTCTAAAAGTGTTTCTGAATTTTTATCCAATTATTTCCTTATAACAGAACTAGCAACTCGAGACAGTGAATTATTAGAGGAAATGCAAACAAAAAAAGAAATAATTGAAAAATCAAAAGAAGAAATTGATTATAAACAAAATAATTTAAGTATTATAAAGGCAAATCAAACGAAAACAGCTAAAATTTTAGAAAATACAAAAATTGTTAGACAAAACTTTATAGAAAAATTATCTGAAGAAGAAAAAAGCTTACAAACTCAAATAGATGAATATAATAGCAGATTTAATGAAATAAATAGAGAAATTTTAGCTCAAGCTTTAGAAGGAATAGATACAAAATATATAGGTGGAGAACTTGCTTGGCCTGTTCCAGGATATACAAGAATAAGTTCAAAATATGGGATGAGATTTCACCCAATATTACATTATACAAAATTACATACTGGTGTAGATATTAGTGCACCAATGGGAGCTGATTTTATAGCTGCAAATGATGGAATAGTTACAAAAGCACAATTTAATACAGCTTATGGAAATATGGTAATAATAGACCATGGTGGTGGAGTTTCTACTTTATATGCACATGGTTCAGAAATACTGGTTGAGGTTGGACAAACAGTTAAAAGAGGAGAACCAGTATTAAAAGTTGGTTCAACAGGGTATTCTACAGGTGCACATGCACATTTTGAAGTAAGGTTAAATGGAGTTGTTACAGACCCAATGCCTTATATAACAAATGGTTTAATACCAGATGCTAGCAAAAAAGATGAAACT
>CAZBMU010000128.1:0-2514 GCA_964493175.1 uncultured Clostridium sp. | reverse complement strand
AGATTTTTTCTGGTAAACTAGTAATCTCACCTACCAGATAAATAGTAGCTTTTCCGCTGCTAAAGTCTAGGAAAGTATTTAAAAATCCAATACTATACTTATCATCACTTTCCCATGCTGCAGGGTATTGGTAACTAGTACCATAACCTTGAGAAACAACATTATCACTATCCTCTAAAGTTTTATTACTTAACCATAAAGTAGAGAATTTCAATCCCTCAAAGTTTATTTTATAACCATGTGAATAGAAGTCCTTACCTGTTGGAGCAGTGTTATTGGTAAAGTTACAATAAGCAACTGTAGTTCCACTGTTCTGTGCACATAAAGCACCACCATCCACGGCAGCAGTATTATTCACAAAATTACAATAATCTAACCTATTATTCTGTCCATTGAATTGCACTGCACCACCTTCAGAAGCATTATTACCAGTGAAATTACAATTGGTAATATTACAATTGGAACCTAAAAATTCCACTGCACCACCATCAGGTGCAGTATTGTTAATAAATAAACAATTATCTACCACACAACTTGTTGCACTATAATAAATTGCCCCACCAGAAGTTGTTGCATTATTGCTTGTGAAATAAGAATCTGATATTTTACAATCTTGTGCAGCAAAATAAACTGCACCACCATCAGTTGTTGCATTGTTATCTGTAAAATTACAGTTTAAAATAGTGGTGTATTTTGATTTAGTTAGTATTGCTCCACCTTGATATGCTCGGTTTCCTTCAAAAGTACAATTTTCTATACGAGTATACAAACAATTTGAATCACGTGATGATATTGCACCGCCCTCACCAGTAGGTGTACCAGTGCCTGTAAATGCGGAGTTGTTTATGAATTTACAATTGGTGAAATTAACATAATTGGAATTTGTGTATAATGTAATTGCACCACCACGACTTCCCTGAACTTCACCTTCCATTGTTCCAGTTGCAGAATTGTTTCTAAAAGTACAATTATCAAATGAAACATAACTCATATATCCTTCTACAGATCCACCATTTAATCCACACCTACCGTTTTCAAATAAGATATTTTTAAAGGTTATTTTAGTATGTCCAGATCCGTGGAATATAATGTGTCCTCCACTACCATAACATGTATTATTTGAAAAAACACAATCAGTAAAACTAATATCTTCACACTTACTAAATCCAAAATAAATTGCTCCACCATGAGCGGAGTATCCAGTATAATAACCCGATGCACCGTTAGTAGTTGCATTTCCATTAATGAAAGAACATTTCTCAAATGAAACATTACTACACTTAGCATTAACACCAGTAGGATAATCAGAATTCCTTAAATTTCCGAATGCTAAAAATCCTCCACCATCTGCATTATCTGAATCTATCAGTGTTCCATTAGTGAAATTACAATTAACAAAAGTAATGTATGTACAGTTTATAAACCACATACATCCTCCAGAAATCACTTTGGCTGTTTGTGTTGCCTTATTATTTACAAAATTAATATTTTTAAATGTAATATTAGTTTTACCATTAACAAAGAATGTTCTGGATGAATTTTGACCATCAATTGTTGCACCATTACCCTCAATTACCAAATCACTTTTTGAAACAGTAATTCCGAAATCATTGGAATTATAATTATCCCAATAGTAATAGTCATGTTGCAGAGTTATTTCTCCACCAACACCAATTTCATCTTCCAAATCACTGAAAGTTCCAGGATTAACGGTTAATATTTTATTATCGCCTGATAGGAGCAAATTATTACTCTCACTCCCATCATCCTGCGTAATTCCTAAATTACTATCAGACACATCACTAACACTAACCGTCGTATTAGTGTCTGATGCACTTAATACTTGATTATCATCATCTACACTGTTAGCGCTTACGCTAGCTACAGACACTAACAAAGAGAGTAATATCAAGCATAGTATTAAAATCTGTTTTTTCGACTTAATATTAATATTAATCATCTCCAAAAAATTTCATGAGGAAAAAAATTTTGTTTTTTAGGAGGCGAAATCCTAATTTAACTGCCTAACCCAAAAAAGAAAAAAAAGAAAAAAACCACCCCCCCAAAAAAAATATTATATTTTTTTTATTAGAATGATTTCACCCTTCTTTTTCCATTCCAGGTTTATTAACAATTATTAATATATTAGAATTTTTATAACATTACCCCTATCCAAACAAAGGAAAAGAAAAGCAATTTTTACACAAAAAACACTTTTCAACCACCTTTATTTTTTTTTGATAAAAATTACATTTTTTTACCCATGAAAAATACACAAATCCAAAAAAAATATTAAAATTTTTTTCCTTCCCAGCATATAAAACTGGAACCCAAAAAAAATTATTAATTATTTTTTTTATCTAAACTTTTTCAAATTTTTATTAAAAATGCATGTCCTTCTATATTATTTAAAACAACAATCAATCCACCATAAAAAAAATGATGAAAAAAAATATCCAAAAACCTGATATTTACAAGTTTAGAGTATGACCCACAATTTTCATATATTATTTT
>CAZBMU010000127.1:0-2545 GCA_964493175.1 uncultured Clostridium sp. | reverse complement strand
AGTTACGTCCTGCTTCTGTTACAAAAGTTATGAGTATTTTATTAATTATGGAAGCTTTAGATAATGGAAAAATAAATTTAACAGATAAAGTGCCTTGTTCTGAAAATGCTGCTAGCATGGGTGGTTCTCAAATTTGGCTTGACCCTAGAGAAACTTTAACAGTTGAAGAAATGTTAAAAGCAATTTGTGTTAATTCTGCAAATGATTGTGTCGTTGCAATGGGTGAGTTTATTGCTGGTTCAGAAGATGCTTTTGTTCAAATGATGAATGACAAAGCAAAAGAACTTGGTATGAATGATACTTGCTTTAAAAATTGTCATGGTTTAGATGAAGATGGTCATGTAACATCTTCATATGATATTGCTTTAATGTCTAAAGAACTTCTAAATAATCATCCTAGTGTTACAAAATATACAACTATTTGGACTGATAGTTTAAGAGATGGAAAATCTTCTTTATCTAATACAAATAAATTAATTAGAACTTATAAAGGTGCAACTGGATTAAAAACTGGTTCTACTTCTCTTGCTTTATATAATTTATCTGCTAGCGCTACTAGAGATGATTTGTCTTTAATTGCTGTTATTATGAAAGCTCCTTCTACTAAAGTTAGATTTAGTGAAGCTCAAAAATTATTGGATTATGGATTTAACAGTTTTTCTTTTAAACAATTTGGTAAAAAAGATGAGATTGTTAAAGAATTGTATGTTGATAAAGGAATAAAAAGCACTGTAGAAGCGGTTTTAAAAGATAATGCTGGTACTTTAATAGAAAAAGGTAAAGATGATAATATTGAACAAACTTTAACTTTAGATGATAGAGTGTTAGCACCAGTATCTAGCGGCCAAAAACTTGGAGAAATATCTTTTACATTAGATGGTGAAACTTTATCTACAGTGGATATTGTTGCAAAACAAGATGTTGATAAAATTAATTTATTTAATATGGCAAAACATGTATATTATTCTTGGGTTGATTTATTGAGAGATTAAGGGATGAATTATCCTTATAAAGTTTTGTTTTTCTCTCACAAGGACCAAACCCACTGTAGACGCTGAACGTCGTAAAAATTTATTTAAACGATCTGTAGGTAAAGAATCTAATTTTTCTTTACTTGATATTACTTTTATATGTTAGATAACCAGGATTGCCTTCTACATCTATATGTGCATAGCTACTTCCGGTTTGACTTGAACTATATGTAGTTCCATTTCCACCAATAATATTTTTGCATCCACTAAACAAAGTGATACTAGCTGAATTAACGTTTGATACATCCCATAAATCTGAAACATATATAGTTCTTAAGCTATTTCCTGTACTATAAATTCCATTCATAACAAAATCATCCGAGCCTCCGTTAGTTGTTCTAGACATAAATATACTTCCCATAGATGTAACCTTATTTGTATTGAAACTTGAAAGATCTAACTCTGTAAGATGTTGACAGTTCATAAACATATTGCCCATATTTGTAACATTAGTTGTATCAAAACTTGTAACATTAACACTTTGAAGGGCTACTTGATTTAAAAACATTGAAGACATATCTGTTACTTTACTAGTATTAAAATTACTTAGATTTAATTCTGTTATATTTCCGATTTATATAGTACGTATATCCTCCGCCAGTTCTTTTTTTTGTAGAACTACCTGCAAACATATACTTCATATTAGTTACATTGCTTGTATTGAAATGACTAGTATCTATAGATGTTAAACTTGAACAACCAGCAAACATATATTGCATATCAGTTACCAAGCTTGTTTCTAAATTATTTATTTTTTCAAAAGAAGTTAAATTAGTTAAATCATTAAAATAATATGCTGTTGTTGAAGGCACTATTTCATCGTAAAAACTTACTTTTGTAACTAAAGTATTATAATCACTAGCAGACCAATAATTATTAGCAGATTTATTTTCTACCATCCCATAATCTTTTGTTAAAGTTTTGGTTGTATCTGTATAGTCTGTACTGCTTAAAATCAAAGTTCCGTCATCATATAATTTTGCATAAACAGGAGTAAGTTCTATCACTTTTTCATGGTGTTCAGCAAGTGTTATATTTTTCACTGGTACAGATACAGAAAAATCATATTTTTTCCCACTTTTTGTAGTTACTGTTCCTGTAATTAAATTAGATCCATTGTCTGTTAAATTGTTCCTATCAATTCCTTCCACACCATTTAATAATGCATTTTTATATGCAGTTAATCTATCTGTGCCATTTGAATAATATTCAATTTCCCCAGATGCAGTTGCTAGACTTATTTGTTCATAAGCTTCTTCGCTTTCAGTTTCTGTTTTTGCATCTCCTGCTTTTTCAAGTAATCCATTTTCTCCTGTTAACATAGAAATACTTATTCCAGCAAGGATTAAAAGTACAATTATAGTTATAACAAGTGCTATTAAAGTAATACCATTTGTACCTTTTAATTTAAAGTTTCTCTTATCTTTCATTTTTAATTCCCTTCTTTTGTTTTTTTATTAAGTATAATACTTTGTATAATGAACTATAACTGTAATATATCATAACTGCTTAAA
>CAZBMU010000126.1:0-2633 GCA_964493175.1 uncultured Clostridium sp. | reverse complement strand
AGATTTTACATTAAAACAATTAACAAATCCAGAATATAAAGTAATTGATAGTTTAAATGAAATAAATGCAATTGGACATAGACTTGTTCATGGTGGAGAAAAAATTGCAGAATCTGTTGTAATTGATGATAATGTAATAAAAGTTTTAAAAGAATATACTGATTTAGCACCATTACATAATCCTGCTTGTATATTAGGAATAGAAGCTTGCAAAGAAGTTATGCCGGGAAAACCAATGGTTGGAGTTTTTGATACAGCATTTCATCAAACTATGCCAAAAGAAAGATATATTTACCCAGTACCTTTTGAATACTATGAAAATAATTCAGTAAGAAAATATGGATTTCATGGAACTTCTCATATGTTTGTCTCACAAAGACTTGCAGAAATTGAAAACATAAAATTAGAAGGAACAAAAATTGTAACCTGCCACTTAGGTCAAGGTTCAAGTATATGTGCAATCCAAGATGGTAAATCAGTTGACACAAGTATGGGATTAACACCACTTGGAGGAATTCCAATGGTAACAAGAAGTGGAGATTTAGACCCTTCAGTTGCAACATTTATTATGAAAAAAGAAAATCTAACAGTAGAAGAAATTGAAGATATTTTAAATAAAAAATCAGGTTTAGCAGGAATTTCAGGATTAGCCCCTGATTTCAGAGAAATAGAAACAGCATCATCAGAAGGAAATGAAAGAGCAACCATAGCATTAGAAAACTTTAAGTATTCAGTAGCAAGTTATATTGCAAAATATGCAACAGTAATGAATGGAGTAGATTATATTATTTTTACAGGTGGAGTTGGAGAAAATCAAATAAATATAAGAAAAGACATTTGTGAAAAATTAACATTTATGGGAGTTGAAATTGATATTGATGCTAATAATATGAGAGGAGAAGAAAAACTTGTTTCTAAGCCTACTTCTCAAGTAAAAATATATGTAATTCCAACAAATGAAGAATTAATGATTGCAAAGGAAACATTGAGATTGATAAATGATTAAATTTTACCAAAAAGTAAAAAAAGTTAGAAAATTTAAAGAATATTTAGAATTATTAAGAAAAAGGTAGAATATATATAAAATTTGATACCTTTTTCATTTGACAATAAAGTTAATTAATGATTAAATGTTTACAATAAAATCAATCAAAGGAGGAATTATTATGGAGGAAAGTATTTCTATTGCAACTGTTTTATATGAGCTTAGAGATTTTAGAGCAGAAAATAACAAAAGATGGGAAGAAAATGATAAACGTTGGGAGGAGAACGAAAGAAGATGGAAAGAAAATGATAAACGTTGGGAAGAGAGCAAAAGAAGATGGAAAAAGAACGAAAGAAGATGGGAAGAGAACGAAAAACGCTGGGAAGAAAACGAAAAAAGGCTATTATCAATTGAAGAGAGAACTAATAATTTAGAAATTAATAGAAAAAATGATAAAAATGAAATAATTGAAATATTAGATATAATGCAAAAAAGTATAGATAAACAATTTAAAGATTTAGAAAACAATATAAATAATAGATTTGAAAAAATAGAAGATGAACTAATTGAAAATAGAAAAGAACACCAAGAGTTTAGAAAAACAATGAGACATTTTAATGCAAGATTAGATTTTCATAATGCTAGAATTAGTAGTTTAGAAAAATGGAGAGATGATATAAATAATGAAGGATTTGTAGGTGTAAATTAATAAAAAAACTTGCAAATTTTAAAAAATATGTTATAATATTAAACAATAATAAATAAAAAAACAAAAACAAGGACACGTAAAATAATAAAATACCTTAAAAAGAGAGCCAAAGGAAGCTGAAAATTTGGCAAGTAAAAATTATTTTATATCACCTTAGTTGTTGCTAAACTGAAAAAAAGTAAGTATAGTCGTAAATCTGCGTTAAAGATAAATTAAGAGAGCAAAATATTTAATTAATAACATTGCTAACTTAGGTGGTACCGCGGAAAGAAGATACAAATCTTTTCGTCCTAAAATAAATTAGGGCGAAGAGATTTTTTTGTTTGTCCTAAAAGAAATAGAAAGGAATGAGTTTTATGTACAAAAAAGTTGAATTAAAAAATGGCTTCGTAGGTATGGAGCAAGAAGTTGCTAAAAAATGGCAAGAAAAAGATATTATAAAAAAGAATTTTGCAATGAATGAGGGTAAAAAATATTTTACTTTTTATGATGGTCCTCCAACAGCTAATGGTATGCCACACGTTGGGCATATAGAAACTAGAGTTATGAAAGACATTATACCTAGATATAAAGTTATGAAAGGTTATAAAGTTATTCGTAAAGCAGGTTGGGATACTCATGGCTTACCTGTTGAGCTTGAAATAGAAAAAAAACTTGGTATTTCAGGTAAAGAGCAAATAGAAGAATATGGTGTTGAAAAATTTGTTAAACAATGTAAAGAAAGTGTGTTTACTTATGTTCACATGTGGGAAGAAATGACAAATAAAGTTGGTTTTTGGGTAGATATGGAAAACCCTTACGTTACTTATCACAATGAATATATTGAATCTGTTTGGTGGGCTTTAAAACAAATGTGGGATAAAGGTCTTTTATATGAAGGTCACAAAGTTATGCCATATTGCCCAAGATGTGGAACAGCTCTTTCTTCACATGAAGTTG
>CAZBMU010000125.1:0-2636 GCA_964493175.1 uncultured Clostridium sp. | reverse complement strand
TTCTCTCATAAACCACAAAATCATAATCTAAATCATTTTCAGCATTTTTTACACCTTTTACTCTTGATATTTCTTTCCATACTGCTTTATCTATTTTTGGAAAAAAACTATCTCCTTCAAATTCTTCATTTATTTCTGTTATATACATTTTCTTAACATAAGGCATTAATAAATTATAAATCATTGAACCACCAATTACAAAAACTTCTTCATCTGAATTTATTAAATCTTGTATTTCTAATAATGAATTTACTACTTCTACATTTTCATTTTCAATTTTAAAATCTGGATTATTACTAAAAATAATATGTTTTCTATTTGGTAAAACTCTTCCGAATTGATTCAAATGTTTTTCTTCCCATTATTATTGTATGTCCTGTTGTTAGTTTTTTAAAATGCTTCATATCTTCTGGAATACTCCATATTAACTTATTATTTTTTCCTATAATATTATTTTTTGCTTTTGCTACTACTATGCTTAACATATCTATTTCTCCTATTCTGCTACTGGTATTTTTCCAAGTTTTATTTCTTTATTATAATCATAATCTTGTATTTCAAAGTCTTCTACTTTAAATTTATAAAAGTCTTTTGTTGGATTATTTATAACTAATTTTGGACTACATTCTACTGCCTCTGCTTGCAATAATTTTTCAATTAGAGGTATGTGTCTATCATAAATATGACAATCTCCTATGTTATGTGTTAATGTTCCTACTTCTAATCCTGCTACTTGTGCAAACATGCAAAGTAAAGCTGCATATTGCATTGTGTTCCATCCATTTGCAGCTAACATATCTTGAGAACGTTGATTTAAAATAAGATGTAGTTTACCTCCCTTTACTAACCATTGTGTCCCATAAGCACAGGGTTCTAAATTCATATCTTTTAATTCTTCATGATTAAATAAATTAGTCATAATTCTACGGCTTGCTGGATCATTTTTTAATAAGTATAACACATAATCAACCTGATCCATTAATTTTATTCCTTCTTTTGTTTTGAACTCATATTTTTTTGCAAATTGATATCCATAAGCTTTTCCTATAGTTCCATCTTCTCCTGCCCATTGATCCCATATATGTGAATTTAAATCTTCAACTTTGTTTGATTTTTTTTGCCATATCCACAAAATTTCATCAATTGCTCTTTTTACAGTATTAGTATTATTTCTAAGTGTTATCATTGGAAATTCTTTTCCTACATCATATACATTTTGAACTCCAACAATTGATATGTAGTTTGCTTCTTTTCCATCTTCCCATCTTGTTCTAACTCCTGTTCCTTCAGAAGAATAACCTTCATTTATTATTTTTTTGCAAGTTTCAATGAAATGTTTGTCAGCTTGTGTCATAATTAATTCCTCCTTTTATATTAATTTTAATACTCCCATTTTGGTACATATTCTTCCTCATGTTCTCCAAGTTCTTGAATATATCCCTTTTCAATTCCTAACTCTTCAATATATTTTTCAATTTGATTCCATTCTTCTTTTGTTAATTTTCTATTCAATTTATCATTTTCATTTGCTTTATATGTCGGAAAATACTGAGCCATAACACTTATATAGATTTCATTTGATAGGTTATCTTTTAGCCATTTTAAAACTTTTTTACTATTTTTGATATAATTTGGTAAAACTAAATGTCTTACAACAACTCCTTTTTCTATAACTCCTTCTTTATTTAGTTTAGGTATTCCAACTTGTCTTACCATTTCTTTAATAGCTTTAGTTGCAACTTCAAAATAATTATCAACTTTTGAAAGTTCTTTTGCTAATTTATTATCTGCATATTTTAAATCTGGCAAATATACATCTACATACCCCTCTAAAAGTTTTAAAGTTTCCACATTTTCATAACTATTTGTGTTATATACTATTGGCAATTTAAGACCATTTTTTCTTGCTATTTTTATAGCTTCTATAATTTGAGGAACATAACTTGTAGGTGTAACTAAATTTATATTTTCTACTTTGTTTTCTTGCTGTTTTAAGAGAATATCCGCTAACTCTTCAATTGAAATTTCCTTTCCCTTACCTAATTGACTAATTTCATAGTTTTGGCAATATACACATTTCAAGTTACAATTTGAAAAAAATATTGTACCCGAGCCATTTTCTCCACTAATACAAGGTTCTTCAAAATTATGTGTTGAATATAATGCTATCTTTACTTTATTAGTTGCTTTACATCTTCCAATGTTACCATCATTTCTATTCACATTACATTTATGTGGACAAATTTTGCAATTATCTAATTCTTTTATCATTCTTATTCCTTCTATATTTCAACTTTTTGTATATACAATTTTTCATTTAAATTTTTTAAATAAATATTCTTTTTACTAAATCTATCTATATTACTTTTTACTAACTCTTGTATTTTAGTTTCACTTTCATTTTCAGCTATTTTTTCAATTTCTTCATTTTGTATATTTCTAATAATAACATTATTTTCTTCAGAATAATCTTCTAAAAATTCAACTATTTCAACTTTATATCCATCTTTTGTTTTTTCTATATTATTTAATAAAAAAGCATCTTCTTCCTCATCAAATTCTGTTTGAGTTGCTATATATTTATCTTCTTTTTCTTCATATTGAAAACTATTATTTCCTTCTTTAGGAAATTGTTT
>CAZBMU010000124.1:0-2654 GCA_964493175.1 uncultured Clostridium sp. | reverse complement strand
GAATCAATTTCTTCTATATTTTTATCAGTTATTTTTTGAATTTCATTTTCAGCTTGTTTTAATTCATCTTCTGTTAAATTTCCATCTTTTTGCTCAGCTTTTGCTTTATCTATTCCTTCTCTTCTAATGCTTCTAATTGCAACTTTTGCATCTTCTGCCATTTTCCTTATATCTTTTGCTATTTCTTTTCTTCTTTCTTCATTTAATTCAGGGAAAGCAAGTCTTATTACTTTTCCATCATTATTTGGATTTATACCAATGTCTGATGCTAAAATTGCTTTTTCAATTTCTTTTAAAATACTTGCATCCCATGGTTGAATGACAATTAATCTAGCTTCTGGCACTGATATACCTGCCACTTGATTAATTGGTGTTTCTGTTCCATAATAATCTATTTTAACTTTATTTAAAATTGTTGGATTAGCACGTCCTGCTCTAACTTCTGATAGTTTTTCACTATATACGCTTATCGTTTTTTCCATCTTTTCTTTTAAATTTTCATAATCCATTTTAAACCTCTCCTTTAACTATAGTTCCAATTTTTTCACCATTAACAGCTCTTACAATATTTTCAGGATCATTAATTCCAAATACTAATAATGGCATATTATTATCTCTACACATTGCTGTTGCTGTAGAATCCATGACTTTAAGATCTTTTTCTAATACTTCCATATAAGAAATTTCCGTGTATTTTTCTGCTGCTGGGTCTAATTTTGGGTCTGCAGAATAAACTCCATCTATATTTTTCCCAAGAAGAATTATATCTGCATTAATTTCTGTTGCTCTTAATACAGCTGCAGTATCTGTTGTAAAATAAGGATGACCTGTACCACAAGCAAATATTACTACCCTACCTTTGCTAAGGTGTTTCACGGCCTTTCTTTGTATAAATGGTTCTGCTATTTCTCTCATTTCAATTGCTGTTTGAACTCTAGAATAAATACCTCTTGCTTCTAGTGCATCTTGAAGTGCCAAACCATTCATAGCAGTTGCAAGCATTCCCATGTAATCTGCAGTTGTTCTTTCCATTTGATGACCATTTCTACCTCTCCAAAAATTACCGCCACCTACAACTATTGCTACTTCTACTCCCATTTGTACTATTTCTTTTATTTTGTCGCAAATTTTTCCAACTGTCTCGGCATTAACTCCTGTCTTTTGTTCTCCTGCCAGTACTTCACCACTAAGTTTTAACAATACCCTTTTATATTTAGGTTCAGACATTTCCTCACTCTCCTTATATTTAACTTAGGTGTATTTTATCATATATTTTTAAAAAAAACACCCCTTTATTAAATTTTTATAAAAAAAGTCCATTCGGAGTCAGACCCCAAATGGATATTTTTTATTTTTTTATTTTAATTGACTCATAACTTCTTCTGCAAAATTTTCTTCTTTCTTTTCAATACCTTCACCTTTTTAAAATCTTGAAAATTCTGTTACTTGTGCTTCATTTTGTTTTAATAAATCTGAAACTTTTATATCTGGATTTTTAACAAATGGTTGGTCTACTAAGCAAACTTCTCCAAAGAATTTTCCAATTCTTCCTTGTACTATTTTTTCAGCTATAGCTTCTGGTTTTCCCTCATTCATTGTTTGAGCTTTTAATATTTCTTTTTCTTTTTCTAACCTATCAGCTGGAACAGATGCTTCATCTAAAAATTCTGGTCTTGCTGCTGCAATTTGCATACATACATCTTTTGCAACTTCGTTTGTTCCTTTTTTCATATTAACTAAGACTGCTATTTTACCATCTCCATGGATATATTTCTCTACTAATCCTTCAGATTCAAATCTTGTAAATCTTCTGATATTCATATTTTCACCAATTGTTGCTATTTTTTCAACTAAAACTTCATTTACTGTTTTTCCTGGTACCTCTATAGAATCTAGTGTTAACAATTCTTCAACGTCTTTTGGATTTTTGTCTACTACTTGTTTTGCAACATTCATAACAAATGTTTTAAATTCTTCATTTTTAGCAACAAAATCTGTTTCTGAATTAACCTCTACAACAGCTCCTGTTTTACCATCTTCAGAAATATATGCTTCAACTAAACCTTCTGCTGCTATTCTTCCTGATTTTTTAGCTGCTTTTGCAATTCCTCTTTCTCTTAATAATTCAATTGCTTTTTCCATATCTCCATCAGTTTCTGTTAAAACTTTTTTACAGTCCATCATTCCTGCACCTGTTTTTTCTCTTAGCTCTTTTACTAAACTTGCAGTAATCATTTACTTTTCCTCCTTTTTTATTCTTCTTCACTATTTTCTACTATTTGTTCCATAGTTTCTAATTCTTCTTCAACTGGCTGTTCTTCTTGAACATCCATATCTAGGCTTTCTCCTTGTTTACCTTCTATAACTGCATTTGCCATAACATCTGCAATTAATTTTACAGCTCTTATTGCATCGTCGTTTCCTGGTATTGGGTAATCTAATTCTTCTGGATTACAGTTTGTATCAACTAAACCTACAACTGGAATTCCTAATTTTTTAGCTTCTAATATTGCTATTCTTTCTTTTTTAGGGTCTACCAAGAAAATAACTCCTGGTAACTCATTCATTTCTTTAATTCCACCAAGATTTCTTTCTAATTTTTCCATTTCTTTTTTTAATAATATTACTTCTTTTTTAGGTAATATTTCAAAAGT
>CAZBMU010000123.1:0-2660 GCA_964493175.1 uncultured Clostridium sp. | reverse complement strand
GTAAGCGACCAAACGAAGCTTTAGCTGAGTGCGAATTGGAGCAATCGACATACTAGTATTTTTAATTATGGAGATTGCGACACCAAGGACTTGATATTTTTTATATTTATATATTTATTTCTCTTTTGAACAATTAAAAAAAAAGGACACTATGCTCCAAAGGGAGTAGTGCCCCAATGATCCAAGGGGTGTCCCCTAATCCCCAAAAGAGGGAAAAAAGGGGCGTCCCTTAATCCCTTCTTAAGTTCCGTAATAACTATCTAACAATATTTGTTTCATTTCTGAAACTAGAGGTAATCTTGGATTTGCTGTTGTGCATTGATCCTCAAATGCACGGTCTGCTAACATATCTATTTTTGATAAAAATTCATGTTCTTCTATTCCAGCTTCTTTGAATGTTTTTGGTATACTCATATTTTCATTCATTTTCTTTATTTGTTCTATTAAATTATTTATTCCTTCTTCTACAGTGTCTGCTTTTAATCCTATTTTTTTAGCAAGTTCTGCATATTTTTTGTCTGCTATAAAAAATTCATATTTTGGAAATGATACAAACTTTGTTGGTTTTGAGCTATTGTATCTTATTACATATGGAAGTAAAATTGCATTTATTCTTCCATGTGCCATATGAAATTCTGCTCCTATTTTGTGTGCTAATGAGTGGTTTATTCCTAAAAAAGCATTTGTAAATGCCATTCCTGCTATTGTACTTGCATTGTGTACTTTTTCTCTAGCTTCTTTGTTTGCTCCATCTCTATATGCTACTTCTAAATATTTTACTATTAGTTCTGCCGCTTTTTCTGCTAATCCATCTGTAAAATCTGATGCCATATTTGATACATAAGCTTCTATGCTATGAGTCAAAACATCCATACCTGTATCTGCTGTAACTGTTTTTGGTAAACTCATAACTAAGTCTGGGTCTACAATTGCTACATCTGGTGTTAGCTCATAATCTGCTAATGGATATTTTTTGTTTTTCTCTTTATCTGAAATAACTGCAAATGATGTTACTTCTGAACCTGTTCCTGATGTTGTTGGTATTGCTACCATTTTTGCTTTTGTTCCTAATTTAGGAAATTTATAAGTACGTTTTCTTATATCCATGAATTTCAGTTTTAAACCTTCTACATCTGCATCTGGATGTTCATAAAATAACCACATACCTTTTGCTGCATCTATTGGGCTTCCTCCACCTAATGCTATAATAACATTTGGTTTAAAACTTTCCATAGCTTTAACACCTTTTTTTATTGTTTCAAATGATGGATCTGATTCTACTTCTGAAAAAATTTCAGAATGTACATGTTTGCTTCTTTTTCTCAAATGATATAGTATTTTATCTACATATCCTAATTTTACCATTGATTCGTCTGTTACTATAAATGCTCTTTCTATATCTGGCATTTTTTCTAAATAACCTATTGAACCTGCTTCAAAATAAATTTTTTCTGGAACTTTAAACCACTGCATATTAACTCTCCTTTTACTTGTTCTTTTTATATTTATTAAGTTTACTGTAGATACATTTGCAGTAGTTGAGTTTCCTCCAAATGAACCACAGCCAAGAGTTAATGATGGTATATTTGTATTATAAATGTCTCCAATTGCTCCATGTGTTGATGGTGAATTTACTATAATTCTTCCAGCTTTCATTGTTTTAGAAAATTTAAGTATTGTTTCTTTATTTTCTGAGTGAATAACAGCTGAATGTCCTAATCCTCCAAATTCTAATAGTTGTTCACATTTGTTTATTCCTTCATCTTCATTTTCTACAATATAATATGTTAAAACTGGACTCAATTTTTCTTTAGAAAATGGATATTCTCTACCAACGCCTTCTTCATATACAACTAAAACTTTTGTATCTTCAGGCACTTCAAATCCTGCATTTCTTGCAATAATAAATGGTGATTGTCCAGGAATATGAGATTTTAATTTAAATCCATATTCTTCTGTATATTCAAACATGCTGTTTTTTAATTTTTCTTTTTCTTCTTCACTTACAAAATAACAACCAGCTTCTCTCATAAGTCTTTCAAATTCTAAATAAATATCTTTATCTACTATAACAGCTTGTTCAGATGCACATATCATTCCATTATCAAATGATTTAGACATTACAACATCATTTACAGAAGTTTTTAGTTTTGCTGTTTTATCAATGTAACAAGGAACATTACCAGGCCCAACTCCAAGTGCAGGTTTTCCACATGAGTATGCTGCTCTTACCATTCCTGTTCCTCCTGTTGCTAGTATTAAATTAACATCAGGATGATTCATTAATATTCTGGTTGCTAAGACACTTGGCTCTTCAATCCATAATATGCAATCTTTTGGAGCACCTGCTTTTACAGCTGCATCTCTTAAAAGTTCTGCTGCTCTCCTACTACAATTTTGTGATGATGGATGGAATCCAAATATAATAACATTTCTTGTTTTTGCTGAAATAATTGATTTAAACATAGTTGTAGAAGTTGGGTTTGTAACAGGTGTAACACCTGCAATTATTCCTATTGGCTCTGCTATTTCTACATAACCTTCTTCTTCATTTTCACTAACTATTCCTACTGTTTTTTGATATTTTATATTATGATAAACATACTCTGTTGCAAACATATTCTTTGTTATTTTGTCTTCATAAATTCCTCTTCCTGTTT
>CAZBMU010000122.1:0-2677 GCA_964493175.1 uncultured Clostridium sp. | reverse complement strand
CGCAGATTTAGAAACAGGTACTATTACTCATATTATAGTTCCAGGAAGTAATAAACTTTTTAATATTTTTTCACAGAATAATGATATTGTAATACCATGGCAAAATATTAAATGTATTGGAGATGACCTTATATTGGTGGAGATATAAATATAGAGAGATTATATTAATAAAAAGGAATTTTACTAATAATAAAAACTGGTTTACTTCATTGTTTACCAGTTTTTATTAATTACCCATCTAATTTCCCTCTTTTCTATAATATGTATTCAAACAGTTTAAAAATTAATTAAAAACATATTGACTTAATTTATATTTATTTATAAAATATAGTTATGATTTAAGTCTATTTTTTGCAAATAGAAAAGAATAAAAACAAAAGAAAGGAGTGTATAGATGAGAGTTTCAAAAATTAAAAGATATTCAAAAAACAAAGGAATAACTCTAATATCTTTAATAGTAACAATAATAGTTTTAATTATACTTGCTGGGATAAGTGTAGCAGTATTAACAGGAGATAATGGATTAATAAATAAAGCAGGAGAGGCAAAAGATTCATCAGAAAGGGCAGATGAAAAAGAAGCGTTAGACCAAGCAGTAGTAGAGGCAATGGGAAAGAATAAAAGAGGTAATTTAGTAATAGCAACATTAAAAGATACAATAACCAATAATATAAAAAATATAAGTATAGAAGCAGAAACAGATTCATCATTAACAGTAAAATTCACAAAAACAGGAAATATATATGATATAGATGGAGAAGGTGAAGTAGTAAAAGGAATGGCAACAGTAACAACTCCACCAACATCGCCAGTTGCAGAAAACACAAAATATAATGATGGAGAGGATACAGCGGTAATACCAAAAGATTTTAAGGTTGTGCAGGAAGGAGAAACAAAGCCAACTATAGAAGCCGGATTAGTAGTAAAAGACAGTAAAGAAAATGAGTGGGTATGGATACCAGTAGATGATGTAACTCAAATGTATACAACAGAAGGAGCGCCATATACATTATGTGGTACTTCAGAAGACACAGCAGTAACAGCATCAATGGCAAGTAAGAGTGAAATATTAAATAGTCAAAAAAGAACAACACCAGGAACAACAAGTTCGCCATATTATAGAGAGCCAGATTTAGTAGTAGATAGTGGAGGAACTTCATATGATTATGCAAATTATGGTACAGCAGGATTTAGTAGTTTACAGGATATGGCACAAAACTTGGTAAAAGATTATGAAGAAATGATAGAAAGTGTAGGAAAATATGGAGGATTTTATGTAGGAAGATATGAGTTAACAGGAACTGTTACAAGTCCAACAGAGGTATCTGGAGTAAGTTTAATAAATCAAGATTGGTATAATTTATATAAAGCATGTAAAGGGTTTACAACAAGTGAAGTAGAATCAAGAATGATATGGGGATGCCAGTGGGATATGGTATGTAAATATATAGCAACAGATAATAATTATAGTATAACAGATTCAAGAAGTTGGGGAAATTATAGTAATAGTACAGGAAATGCTGCAATATCTGGAAAAAGTGGATCAAAACAAAATACAGGATTTAGTGAATATTGGAGTGCAAAAAAAATATATGACATAGCAGGAAATTGTTGGGAATGGACCCAAGAGGCATACAACACCGGCGATCGAGCTTTTAGGCGGAGGCAGTTACAACGTCAATGGCTCTGGCGGTCCAGCTTCTGACCGCGGCAACGGCGGCGGTCCGACCGTTAGCTATAGCTACGTTTCTTCACGTCCCACACTTTATATCAAGTAGAGCTGAACGCTGTGAAAGCTAAAATTTGACATTTTCACAGAATTAGTTTATTATATATAAAATTGAATGTGTTTATGAGATAATAAAAATGTAGTTTTTTTCTAATTTTAAAATTTAGGAAAACCTACATTTTTTCTTTGTCTAAAAAGTTATAATTAGTTTGTATTAGAATTGTTATTGTTTTTTCAAAAATATAAATTAAATTTTAGCAGTTTTAGTTTATAAAGTATTACTTAACGTGATAAATATAAATAAAAATTATGTTCCTTACTGGTTAAACTAATCATATGATTATATAATTAATAATTCATAATTAGAATAGTTAATCTGTCTAATCTGTATGAATTGGAGTTTAACCAAACTGCGCGTCACTAATTTTTATTTATATTTATCACTTGCGCGGACTTTTTTATAGTAAGCTTAAAAATGAAGATGATGTTTTTGTATTTGAAGAATTAATAATAAAAAAAATAAAAAAAACGAAAAAAGATATTGACATAATAAGTTAAAGATGATATTATTAATGAGCATTGAGTAATACCTATATAAATAAAAAGAAAAAAAGGTATAAATTACCATAAAAACTTTTAAAAAAATTATTGACTTATAAGAATAAAAATGGTATTATAAAAAAGTACCTTGTAAAAAGACAAATGAAATAAAAAAACTTAAGAATTAGTAATAAATAAACATCTAAGCGAATAAAATAAAGAAGTGGTTACTAGTTTTTATTTTGCTCCTAAAAAATGGAGTAAAAAAGTTTTTGAAAAAAATGTCGAAAAAGTGTTGACAAACACAAAAAGGTATAGTATAATGCAAAACGTTCCACGTAAATTTGGAACACAAAAAGTACATTGAAAAATAAACAATAAAATCCTTTAGAGAAAATAAACCTAAGC
>CAZBMU010000121.1:0-2721 GCA_964493175.1 uncultured Clostridium sp. | reverse complement strand
AGAAAAGCAACAGAATTGCAAGCAGAGTTACAAAAAGATGGTTCATCTGCAACAGTAAGAGTAGATGGAAACAACATAATAGTTAGTTACAGAGGTTATGATGTTACAATAAATACAGAGAATGGAACAATAAGTGTTGCTAAATCAAATATAACAATAGACAAGTTTTTAATATCAGGAACAAGAGTAACACCACCAGAAGTAAGTGGATTTACACATACAGGAACTGATGATGTAAATGAAGGTTATACAATAAAAGATGGTAATGATAATGAATTTGTGTGGATTCCAGTAGATAAAAACCAAACAATAAAAATAAAGGTAACAAGTGAAGATACAATATCAAGTATAGTATTAACAAATCCAGTAGGAGAAGAAAAAACAGTAGGAAATGAATCAGGAAGAGAATATGAAATAGATCCAAGTTCATTTACAAAAACATATAATGGAGTATATAGATTAGTAGTAACAACAGAAGGTGGAGAAACAGTAAAAAAATTTTTAAGTGTTCATAGTTTATATGCAATAGATACATTTGGAGATTTCTTAGTATCAGACGAGTATGCAATTGCTCAAGGCTATTCAAATTTACAAGCAATGTTTAATGATTTTAAAACACAAGGTTGGACTACAGCAGAAACAGTAGAAGATTTAAAAATTGATTTCTCATATTTAAGTGATTATTCAGAACCAACAGATACAATAGATTATGCAGGAAGAGTTGCAGCAAATGGAGGATTTTTTGTAGGAAAATATGAAGCAACATATGGGGGAAGTGGAGCTTTAAGTAAGCCTGGAACAAGTACGAGAACAAATAGTTCGACTTCATTAGCTGAAGGTATGGTATGGAATTTTATTAATCAAATAGATGCACTTTCTACAGCAAAAGCATTTAATACAAATTTAAATAGTTCACTACTAACAGGCCCAGCATGGGATAGAACATTAGGATGGTTATATGAAACAGGAGAAAAAACAGGAAGTGAAATAACAGTTGATAGTAAAGGTTGGGGTAATTACAATGATGACACATTTTCAGAAACAACAAGCTTGATAAATACAGGAGCTTTTCCACAAACGAAAGCAAATAATATATATGACCTAGCAGGAAATGTTATAGAATGGACTACAGAGGCTGACCACACTTCTGACAGAGTCTGTAGGGGTGGCAATTGCCTCAACAGTGGTTCTAACCTTCCAGCCTCTAGTCGTTTCAACGGTGGTCCAGACGGCACCTACGGCACCGCCGGCGTCCCCTTCGGTTTCCGCCTAGCTTTGTACTTGTAGAGCTGAATGCTGTAAAAATAAAATTTTGACATTGTAAAAAAACAAGTTAAAAATAATGTGTTTATTAAAGGTAATAAGAAATGTTAGATTAAAAATGATCTAACATTTTATGTTTTATATAGGAAAATATTTTTAAAAGTACTATCTAAAGTAGTTAATATTTAATTTTTGAAATGATTTTGGGAACCGTTCAATGATTTCAAAAATTTTAAAAAAACTTTTTTGAAATCATTAGAATGGGGAGAATGAAAAAAATATATATTAACTTCTTATATTAAGAATAATAAAAAAATTCAAAAAAGCCTTGACATACGGAAAGAACCATTATATAATATATAAGCATGAATTTAGCGATGATGCCAAATGTGGCTACACCTTGCAATTTCGTAAGGTGGAGGGAACTTTGGCGGAGTATGTCATGGCAAAGACCAGGCGGTAAGAAATAAATGCTTATCCCAAGACTATCATGCATATTTTGGGATTTTAAATAGGTGACATTCAAAACACCAGACAGCGTTTTAACTTGCCACGGTAATTTTGGTAGCTAATTATTTAGCGCCTAAACAAAATTAATTTTAAAGGAGGGAAAATTACAATGGCAAACACAATAGCAACTAGCGAAAAAATTAGAATAAGACTTAAAGCTTATGACCATGTAGTTTTAGATCAGTCTGCTGAAAAAATAGTAGATACTGCTAAAAAAACAGGAGCAAAGGTTTCAGGTCCTATTCCATTACCAACACAAAAGGAAATAGTTACAATTTTACGTTCTCCACACAAACACAAAGATTCAAGAGAACAATTCGAAATCAGAACACATAAAAGAGTAATAGATATTTTATATCCAACACAAAAAACAGTAGATAGTCTAATGAAATTAGAACTACCAGCTGGTGTAGATATAGAAATAAAATCATAGTAATATGATTAAAACTAACCATGCTGACTCAAAAAGCCAGCCAATAGATAGTAAAGGAGAGATTAAAAAATGAAAAAAGGAATCATAGGAAAAAAACTTGGAATGACACAAATTTTTGATGAAAAAGGAAATGTAATTCCAGTAACAGTTATAGAAACATCTGGAAATATAGTTGCACAAATCAAAACAACAGAATCAGATGGATATAATGCAATTCAATTAGGATATGGAGATATTAAAGACAAACATATTAACAAACCAGAAGCAGGACATTTTGCAAAAGCAAAATTAACTAACAAAAAACATTTAAGAGAATTCAGAATTGAAGAAGTAGAAAACTACAAAGTTGGAGATGAGGTTAAAGCAGACATCTTTGCAGCAGGAGAAAAAGTAGATGTTCAAGGAACTTCAAAAGGTAAAGGATTTCAAGGTGTTATAAAAAGACATGGACAACATAGAGGACCAATGGGACATGGTTCAATGTATCATAGAAGACCAGGTTCAATGGGATCAAC
>CAZBMU010000120.1:0-2728 GCA_964493175.1 uncultured Clostridium sp. | reverse complement strand
AGTAGTGCCAAAAAAACAAGGGGTGTCCCTTAATCCCCAAAAGAGGGAAAAAAGGGGCGTCCCCTAATCCCTATTCAAAATCTTCAATTAATTGATTCAAACTTTGTTTTCCATTTACAAAAATTCCATTTTGCATATTAACTTTATCAGTTTCTGATAAGTATTCTGGTGAAATATCTGTTATTTCATATTCTTTTTCAGTTTCATTTTCTAATATTTGATAAACCACTACCTTCCCATCTTTTGTTTTTACTATAAAATGCTCTCCACATTCTCCTTCTTCTTCTCTACTTAAAACAATTTCTGTATCTGAAAATTTATCTATATTCCATTCTTTATATTTTTCTTGTAAATCATGTTTTGTCATATTTACAAGCTCTTGTGGAATATCTTTATATTCACTTGTTGTATGTCCACATTTTTTATAATTAATTTTTAGTGTTATAGATCCATTTGGTGATATTTTTTCATCTCCATAATTTGTTTTTATAATTTCATCTTGCATTTGTTCATACTCATCTGTACAATCATCTAATATTTCTTCATCAGCTATTTGTAATACTTTTTCTTCAGATGTTTTGTTTTTATTAAAATTAAACATTACAAAGGCTGTTATTCCTGATAATATAATTACAATAATTGAAATAATTACAATATTATTTTTTTCCATAAATTTAGCTCCCTTCCGTTTTTATTATTCTTTACCTATTTTGCTAAATTTATGCAAATACTGTAGAATATAATTATTTCTTTATTCTAATTTTTCCTTTTTGATTAACTATTATAGATATTTCTCCCATTATATCTGTTCTATAAATTTTTGCTCCAAAATTTTTTAGTCTTTTTATAACATCATCATTTGGATGTCCAAATTTATTATCTTCTCCTACTCCAATCAAAGCAATTTTGGGTTTTACTACTTTTATAAAATCTTGTATACTTGATGTTTTTGAACCATGATGTGCAACTTTTAAAACATTTGAATTTAATACTTTTAAATTATTTTTATATTCTTTTAAAATCTGCTTTTCAGCTACTTCTTCAATATCTCCTGTGAAAAGCATAGTATAATTTTTATAGTGTAATTTACAAACTATTGAATTGTTATTTAATATATTTTCTGAAATGAATTTTTCATTATCAGGCCATAAGATATCAAAATATAAATCATTTTCAATTATTATTTTATCGTTTTTTTCCACAATTTTAACACTTATCTTTTTCTGTTTTACTATATCTTTAAACTTTTGATAATTCTCAGAAAATTCACCTTGTTTACTTATTATTACTTGTCTGACTTTTAACTCTTTCATAATTGTTAATAAACCGATCTACATGGTCTTGGTCAAAATGACTGATAATAATGTAATCTACTTTTGTATATCCTCTATCTAAAATATAAGGAAGTAATATTTTTTTTCCAACATCCCAATTATCTGATAAGCTTCCTCCTCCATCTATTAGAATTGTTTTGTTATATGGTGTAACAATAAAAGTACAGTCACCTTGTCCAACATCAACAAAATATATTTTTAAATTCTTTGGAATTAGAATAAAAACTAAAGAAAAAATAATTATTATAATTAAAATTTTTATAAAAAAACTTTTTTTTTTTTTAACTTTATATTTTATTAATGAAATTAAATTTCTTGTTCTTAATTTAGTTTGAGTTAATTCTTTTGCATTGTATACTGAATAAGCAAAATTGATAAATAATATGAATAAATAATATATTAAGATTTGAATATTGTTTGGAGAAGAAATATATATTTTTGAAAATGGTAACTCTCCTATTTTTGATATTATTATTAAAATATTTATTAGTTTTTCTAATACTTTTGAAAATAAATTTGGAATTAAAAAAGTGAATACACACATTATAATTATTGGCCCTATTATCAGGCTGACTAATAAATTTGTAATTAAAAAATACACACATATAAGATTAAAATGATATACCATTACTGGTAAAATTGCAAATTGTACTGATATACTTATTGAAAGAATTTCTTTTATCTTATTTATTAACACTATAGTATTTCTATTAAATCTATATTTTAACTTTTCTTCTTTAATTTTTAAACTTTTTAAAAAATGAAAAACATTTTTATGAAATAAATCTATTCCAATTGTACCTAAATAAGAAAGCTGTAACCCTATATTTGTTATTAAAAAAGGATTATATATTAGACTTAAAAAAATTGATATTGCTAAAGTTGTCCAAATATCATTCTTTCTATAAAATAATTTTGAACATATAAAAAGTATCCCCATAATACTCGCTCTTACTATAGATGGAGAAAACCCTGTAATAAACATATAACAAATTAATAAAATAATAATTATTATTTGAGTTCTTCTTTTTCCAAATATATTTCTAAAAATAATATTCGTTCCAATTATTAAATATGAAATATGCATACCTGAAACTGCTAAAATATGAGATATATTACTAACTCTAAAATTTTCTTTTATGTTTTCGTCTATTTCCCCACTATCTCCCAATAAGATACCCTTTGCAATATTTGCTATTTCAACTTCTGAATTATTACCTATTAAATCTTTTATCTTATTAGATATTTTGTTCGATATTATAAAAATTAGATTAGTTTTATTTTTTTCTAATATTTCAACTTTATTTGTATTTATAGTTCCACATATTTTTAATGATTTTAAATATTCTTTATAATTAAATCCTCTATAATTTCTATTTTCATTTGGTTCTATA
>CAZBMU010000119.1:0-2813 GCA_964493175.1 uncultured Clostridium sp. | reverse complement strand
TCGTAACAAAAGGGTTAGATGGATGTTTATTTGCGTTTTCACAAAATGAATGGTTGAATTTTGAAACAAAATTAAAAACACTTCCACTATCAGACAAAAATGCAAGAAATTTTGTAAGATTTTTCTTATCAGGTGCAACAGAATGTGAATTAGATAAACAAGGTAGATTTTTAATTCCAGCAAATTTAAGAAATGCAGCAAGTCTTATAAAAGAAGCAATTGTTATAGGAGTAGGAACAAGACTAGAAATATGGAATAAAGAAACATGGGAAAAATGCGATGAAGATATATCTGCAGATGAAATTGCAGAAAACATGGCGAATTTAGGTATATAACTTGAAAAAGTTTATATAAATTCCAAAGAAAAAAATACTTAAGATGAAAATAACGAAAGAAAAATGTACAAAAGATAAAATTTTAAAATACTAAAGATAATTATACAAAAGAAAAATTACAAAAGAATTAAATGAAACACAAGAAAATTTTACTAAGGCAAAAAATGCATATGAATATAAATTTCAAAAGACAAATGTACATAAGATAAAAAACGAATTCAACAAAGGTGGTAAAATTGGAATTTAAACATAAACCGGTAATGCTAGAAGAAAGTATAAATGGTTTAAAAATAAAACCTGATGGTATATATGTAGATGGAACTCTTCGGAGGAGGAGGCCATAGCACTGAAATTGCAAAAAGATTATCTGAAAAAGGTTTATTAATTGGAATTGATAGAGATAAAGAAGCAATAAATGCAGCAAAAGAGAAACTAAAAAAATTTCAAAATATAAAATATATTCATGATAATCATGACAATATAAAAAAAATATTAAAAGATTTACAAGTAGATGGAATTCTACTTGATTTAGGTGTTTCTTCATATCAGTTAGATGAAAGGAATAGGGGATTTAGTTACCTAGGAGAAAATGAACTAGATATGAGAATGGATAAAACTCAAAAACTAACTGCTAAAGATATTGTTAATAAATATAATGAAGAAAAATTAGCTAACATAATTTACGAATATGGAGAGGAAAGATTTTCAAGAAGAATTGCTAAAAACATTGTAGAATATAGAAAAGAAAAAATTATAACTACAACAAAACAATTAGTTGAAATTATAGAAAAATCAATACCTAAAGCAAAACAAATTAATGGACATCCTGCCAAAAAAACATTTCAGGCTATTAGAATAGAAGTAAATAATGAAATAAAACCATTATACGAAACAGTTAAAAATTCTATTGAGTGTTTAAAAACAGGAGGAAGATTATGTATAATTACATTTCATTCTTTAGAAGATAGAGCGGTAAAAAGGGCATATTTAGATGCAGAAGGAAAATGTACTTGTCCAAAAGATTTTCCATATTGTGTATGTGGAGCAAAATCTTTAGGAAAAATTATAACAAAAAAACCAATTATTGCAACAAAAAAAGAACAAGAAGAAAACACAAGAAGTAAAAGTGCGAAATTAAGAATTTTTGAAAGAAAATAAAACAAATGAGGAGGTGAAAACTTATGGCAAAAGGTAGATATGAATATGGAACAAGCCCAAGAAAAGTAAAACAAGACTATCAACCTAAAAAACAGAAAAGAAATTTAAAGGTCGTAAAAGAATTACCAAGGCAAGATATAAAAGTTTCAGAAGAACAAAGAAAAAAGCAGACAAAACTAACTATTATTGTAATTTTAACATTCATTCTATTGTTGACCATAAGTTATAGAAATTCTCAAATAAATGAAAAATTTAATTATATACAACAACAAAAAAGAGAGCTATCATCATTACAAAAAGAAAATGAACAATTAAAAGTAAGTATAGAAAATGGTTTAAATATAAATAATATAGAAAAAATTGCTAAAGAAAAACTTGGAATGCAAAAATTAACAAATAGTCAAACATTATATATTAATTTGCCAAAAAAAGATTTTGTTGAACCTGCTTCTGAAGAAGTAGTAATTGAAAAAGAGAAAAATCTTTTTGAAAAGTTTGTAGATAAATTATTTCATAAATAAAAAATCTTTCTAATAAAATTAATTAGGAGGATTTTTTTTATGGTCTCTACAAAGCTTACAAGTAAGAAAAAAATGAGAAACATTCTTTTTATTTGTTTTCTTGTTGTAATTGGATTAATTATAAGATTAGCTATAATACAGCTTTTACAAGGCGAAGAATTAAGAACGATGGCATATGAACAACAAACTTTAGAAAGGAAAATAAATCCTAAAAGAGGAACAATTTTTGATAGTACAAAAAAGAGAAAATTGGCAGTTAGTAGTACAGTTGAAACAGTTACTATAAATCCAGGAAATATAGCAAAAGAAGATAAGGAAAAAGTTGCTAAAAAAATATCAGAATTATTTGAATTAGATTATGAAAAAGTATTAAAAAAAGTAACAAAAAGAAGTTCAATTGAAACAATTGCAAAAAAAGTAGAAAAAGAAAAAGCAGATAATTTAAGAGTATGGATGGAACAAAACAATATATCAACAGGTATAAATATAGATGAAGATACAAAAAGATATTATCCATATAGCAATTTTGCATCTCAAATTATTGGCTTTTGTGGAAGTGATAATCAAGGATTAGATGGAATAGAAGCAAAATATGATGAAGAGTTAAAAGGAAAACAAGGTAGTATTAAAAGACATAGTGATGCAAAAGGTGCAGAAATAGGAGAAGAAGGAGAAAGTTATATTTCAGCTGAAGATGGTAATGATTTAGTTTTAACAATAGATTTTACGATACAATCAATTGTGGAAAAATATTTAGAAGAGGCATGTATAGACAATAAATGTACAGATGGAGGAAATA
>CAZBMU010000118.1:0-2816 GCA_964493175.1 uncultured Clostridium sp. | reverse complement strand
CTAATAATTAACAATTTCTAATTTTCACTCCAATCAATCATAAATAAAAAAATAAGGGGTACATCCCCCTGAAGTAAAGTGAAAGGAAGGCTCAAGCAAATTGAACCCGTCCTCATTGGTCGAAGAATCATTCATTTAATAATAAATTTAACATTTCTGGATATATTTTTTTTGCATTTTTGTTCCAATTTTCAACAATTCGTTTTGCTCTTTCTCTAGAGCCAACAAAAGTTTTAACTTCAAAGACAGTTTCATTATTTTCTACAATTTTACATTTTATAGTGTAGTCATTTTCATTTTTTGGAATAAACTCCGCAATAATAGAAGATTCTTCTTCTATAGAAGCTATTTCTTTTTCAAATATATTATCAGCTTTTAATTTCATTAGGCCTGGTAAAACATCTTTTGTAAGAATATATGCATTTTTTCCGTTCAGAGGTAATTCTAACAAATTGTTCTTCTTCTTTAGTATGAATACCTACTAACTTTGAATCTATTAAATCTGTTAATACTTGTTTAAAGTAAAAATAGTTAATACTATTTATAGATGTAATTATTTTAAATAAGTCATCTTGTCTAATATCATTATTTATTAGATTTAATATATATAAGATTAGAACCTTATTTTCAGCCAAAGTAGTAGTATTATCTGAATTTGAACTCATAAATAGCACTCCTTACTTTGTTTTATTTTTTTTGGATTATATCACAGATTACAAGAAATGTAAATGTTTTAATAACATATGTTCCAATTTAATTTTTGCAAAAAGTATCAATATATGATAAAATATTGATATTCTTTAAATTAAGGAGGATATAAATTTTTTTATGAAAATTTCAAATGAATGGAAAGATTATAAAATATTGGATATGGCAGATGGCCAAAAACTTGAAAAATGGGGAGATATTATTTTATCAAGACCAGATCCACAAATTATTTGGAAAAATAAGAGTTTCCCAAATAAATGGAAAGAAATAAATGCAACATATCATAGGAGTAAAACAGGAGGAGGATCCTGGGAATATAACAAGAAAATGCCAGATAAATGGCAAGTTAAATATAAAAAATTAACATTTAATATAAAACCTATGGGCTTTAAGCATACAGGTTTATTTCCAGAGCAAGCAGTAAATTGGGATTGGATGATTAATAAAATAAAATCTGAAAAAAGAGATATAAAGGTTTTAAATTTATTTGCATATACAGGAGGAGCAACCTGTGCTTGTTTATCAGCAGGTGCATCTGTTTGTCATGTTGATAGTTCAAAAGGAATGACAATATGGGCAAAAGAAAATGTAGAAAGTTCTGGATTAAGAGATAAGCCGGTTAGATTTATTGTTGATGATGTAATAAAATTTGTAAATAGAGAAATTAGACGTGGAAATAAATATGATGCTATAATTATGGATCCACCATCTTATGGAAGAGGAAAAAATGGTGAAGTTTGGCAATTTGAAAATAATATTTATGAATTAGTAGAATTATGCACAAAAGTACTTTCAGAAAAACCAGTTTTTTTCTTAATAAATTCATACACAACAGGTATTTCAAGCACAGTTTTGAACAATATTTTAGAACTTACTGTAAATAAAAAATTTAAAGGTAAATTAGAAGCAGGAGAAATTGGGCTTCCAATGGAAAACTCTAATTTAATACTACCTTGTGGTATTTATGGAAGATGGGAGAATTAAATGAATAATTTGAAAATAATTTATGAGGATAACCATATAATAGTTGTAGAAAAATTACCTAATATACCATCACAAGCAGATAAAACTGGGGATGTAGATATGTTAACTCTAGTAAAACAATATATAAAAGAAAAATATAATAAACCAGGAAATGTTTATTTAGGATTAGTACATAGATTAGATAGGCCTGTAGGTGGAATTATGATTTTTGCCAAAACATCTAAAGCAGCATCAAGGCTTAGTAATCAGGTTAGAGAAAAGGTTTTTAAAAAGAAATATTTAGCAGTTGTTGATGGTAAATTTGAAAATGAAAAGGGAACATTAGAAGATTTTTTATATAAAGATGAAAGAAACAACATAAGTAAAGTTGTAAAAAAAGAAAAGAAAAATGCAAAGCTTGCAAAATTGGATTATGAGGTTTTAAAATATAATGAAATAAAAGATTTAAGTTTAGTAAAAATAAATTTATATACAGGAAGACATCACCAAATTAGGGTACAACTTAGTAACTTTGGACATAGTATTTTTGGAGACCAAAAATATGGTACTAGAGGAAAAGGCAAGCAAATAGCTTTGTGGGATTATGAAATTACAATAGAACATCCAATAACAAAAGAAATAGTAATATTTAAAGATTTGCCAGAACCAATAGGGACATGGTGTATTTTGAAAAATTTATTTTTTTGATTTCATAAGATAAAAAATCTTGAATATAATCTTGAAAAAATAATATAAAAAAGCTATTGACTTAAAATATAATTATTTATAAAATATAGTTATAATTTAAGTCTTTTTTTGTAAATAGAAAAGAATAAAAACAAAAGAAGGGAGAATCTAAATGAGAGATTCAAAAAATAAAGGAATTACGCTAATTGCCTTAGTTATTACAATAATTGTGTTACTAATTTTAGCAGGAATATCAATTTCTATGTTAACAGGAGAAAATGGATTGCTAACAAAAGCAAGTGATGCAAGAAATAAAACAACAGAAGAAGGATTAAAAGAAGAAGTTGGTTTAGCTTGGAATGGCGTTCAAACAGAAGGAATAATAAATGGTTGGGATTTAAACAGAAAAGCAACAGAATTGCAAGCAGAGTTACAAAAAGATGGTTCATCTGCAACAG
>CAZBMU010000117.1:0-2817 GCA_964493175.1 uncultured Clostridium sp. | reverse complement strand
AAAATATGTTGAAATTTCAAATATTAGATTTTTCATTTTTTCCTCTTTTCAAAAATTTAGCGAATATTAGATTTTCTAGCATTATAATGCTAGAAAATCTTAATTCGCTTTAATTTTATTTAGTAAGTTTTACTCTTTTTACTTCACTTACTCCACTTTCATTATAAACTCTTACTTCTAATTTATTTTCTCCATCATGTAATGGATAAGCATATTCAAATTCTTTTCTTTGATCTATTGAAAATACTTTATCTAAGTCTAAGCTCTTCCTTTCATTTTCATTAATTATAAATTCTACTCTTTTAATTCCTTCTTCATCTGATGTTTTTATAATGAAATTATCTGAACCATCTGTTGTTACTTCTAATTTTGGTTTTGTAACAACTTTAACTTCTTTTTCTTCTGTTTCTGTATTATTATTTACATCTACTGCAACAACTGTTAACGTATGTGAGCCTTTAGGTGCTTCTATTACTTCTTCTGTTTGAGTTGAATTAACATCTATTTTTGTTTCTTCTTCTTCATCCCATCTATATGTTATATAAGAAATTTCTTCTTTACCTGTTACGCTTATTTTTACATTTGTTTCTTCTTTTTCAATTACAATATTTATATCACCTAATAGTGTATATTGTTTTTGATATCTAGATTCTTTTCCATAAATATCTAAAGCATAAACATTTAGTACATTATCACCAGTTGGAATTTCAATTACTTGTTCAACTTTTTTACTTCTATTTGGATTTAATTCTGTTGGAACATCATTATTCCAATAATAGGTTACTCTCTCTAATGCGGCATTGTGAGTAATTTGTAATGTTATTGTTGTTTCAGAAGTATCTCCTACAAATATTTCTGGTTTATTATCTTTATTATTAGATTTTGATAAATTATACATTGAATATGAACCACTACCTAACATTAGTACTCCAAATACTAATAATACTATTGCAAAAAATCTAACTATTTTTTCTATTGGTATTGTTCCATTAGACATTCTGGATCTTTCTCTTTTTTTTGTATTATCTGTGCTTAATATTTGATTCAAAATTTTCACCTCTTTTATTTACAATTAAAATTATAGCATATTGTTTATAAATTGTAAATATTTTATTTATGAATGATGTTGAATTTCTTTTAATATTACATCATGTGCTCCGCCTTCTTTAATACTTGCATTTGAAACCATTGTTATTCTTGCTTTTTTGTGTAATTCTTTTAATGTAATTGAGCCACAATTACACATTGTTGACTTTATTTTGCTTATTGTTATTTGAACATTTTCTTTTAAAGGTCCTGCATATGGTATATATGAATCTACACCTTCTTCGAATGTTAACTTGTTTTTTGCTTTTCCACCCATATCATATCTTTGCCAATTTCTTGCTCTATTAGAACCTTCTCCCCAATATTCTTTAACAAAATTTCCATTTATTTTTACTCTTCTTGTAGGGCTTTCATCAAATCTTGCAAAATATCTACCCATCATTACAAAATCTGCTCCCATCGCTAATGCTAATGTAATATGATAATCTTGTACAATTCCTCCATCAGAACATATTGGAATATATATTCCTGTTTTTTTATAATATTCATCTCTTGCTTCAACAACATCTAATAAAGCACTTGCTTGTCCACGTCCAATTCCTTTTGTTTCACGTGTTATACAAATTGAACCTCCTCCAACACCTACTTTTATAAAATCTGCACCTGCTTCAGCTAAATAGTTAAAACCTTCTTTATCTACTATATTTCCTGCACCAATTTTTACTTTATCTCCATATTTTTTTCTTATCCAATCAATTGTATTTTTTTGCCAAACTGAAAATCCATCTGATGAATCAATACATAGTATATCTACTCCTGCTTCAACTAATGCTGGTACTCTATCTTCATAATCTCTTGTATTAATACCAGCCCCAACAATAAATCTTTTATTATCATCCAATAAAGAATTAGGATTTGTCTTATCTGCTTCGTAATCTTTTCTAAATACTATACTATCTAAATTTCCATTTTTGTCTAAAATAGGAAGACAACTTATTTTGTTATCCCAAATAATATCATTTGCTTCAGTAAGATTTATACCTTTTTTTCCATATACTATTTCCTCAGCTTTTACCATATACTTTTCAATTTTATCATCTAATGAAACTCTACTAATTCTATAATCTTTATCTGTTACAAGCCCTAAAAATTTTCCATTTGGAGTTCCATCTTCTGTAACCATTACAGTAGAATGCCCTGTTTCTTCTATTAAGTCAATTAGTTCTTTAATTGTTGAAGTTGGTTTTACATTTGAATCACTTGTAATAAATCCAGCCTTATATTTTTTTACATTTCTAACCATCTGTGCTTGAGATTCAATTGATTGTGCACCAAAAATAAAAGAGCAACCACCTTCTCTTGCAAGTGCAATTGCCATTCTTTCACCAGAGACAGATTGCATAATTGCTGAAACTAATGGAATATTTGCAAACAACTCAGGTTCTTTTCCTTTTTTAAATTTAACTAAAGGTGTTTTTAAATCTACATTTTCTGGTATACATCTTTCATCTGTTAAATTTGGTAATAACAAAAATTCGTTAAATGTTCTTGATACATTATTTATAATCATTTTTCCCCTCCTATTTTACTTTTATTTATATAATTATATATTAAACCTTTTTTATTAAGCATTAAAACCGCTAATTTCTCAGCGGTTTTATAAATGCATTATTTATATTTAATTTTGTGTATAAGGTAAAATAGCAATATGTCTTCTTCTCCAGAAAGTAGTTTTCACGAACTGTTCCCGGTGGACCATAATAATACTCC
>CAZBMU010000116.1:0-2820 GCA_964493175.1 uncultured Clostridium sp. | reverse complement strand
CTAATGAAATGATAAACATTTCTGATGAAAACGAAAATTCTGTTTTTAGTATACAAAAAATATCATTGTTTAGTAGTGCAAATGCAATTGACAATTCAGAAGATCGCTCTTTAAAAAATATGAGTATTTGCCAATATTCAGACTTATCTATTTTTATAGACAATAGTGGAACAAGCTCTGAACTTTCAAATGAAAATACTGTTAAAGAATTGTATATTGATAATATAGTTATGACTTCAAAATTAGATAGAGGTACTAAAATATTAAACTATAAAAATCCTCTAAGTTTTGGAAAATATAAAGAAATAGAAGCACCTAATAATAGAATTAATTTTAATGTAATTAATACTAATCAACAAAATGAAAATAATAATTATGATGAACCAACTTTTTATACAGATTGTTCAAACCCAATAACATTAGGTTATTTAAATAAAGATATTTTAACAAATTATTCAGTTTCAGATAATAGTAAAACAGTTTCATTTAATGGAAAAGTTTTAAAAGAAGCTAACATTAGCTTAGATGATATAAATTATACTTTAAATTTCACAATACATATTGTTAATAATTTAAATGAAAATTTCTCTTACAACATGAAACTTGACGTTGATTTAGGAGAAAATATTTTTACAAATGGATATATATATTCTGGAAAAACTTTTTCAGGTGCTGAATATAGATTTTTTAAAAACTAGAAAATTGCCATTGGGGTCGGGTTTAATTGGCAATCTTCAACCATTTGAGGGACAACCTTTCCATATTAAGGGTGTACCCTTATTTTTTTATTTAATCTTTCATTTCGTTAAAAAATTTTTTTAAATTATTAGAATGAGGAATATTCAAGGCAAACTGTATTTATATTATTTAAAATGGAATTACGAATGCGACTGGAGTAAAATTAGAATCTCTTAAATCATTTTATGGAAAATGTTCGCGTCGAACAGCTTTTGCTGTGAGGACTAAGTGAAAGGATGCCATAAAATGATTTTAGAGATTCTTGTTTTATGTAAGAAACCGAGTAATGAAATGATAAATAATATAAATACAGTTTGAACATGAAAGATGCACATTCTAAAATGGCAATTTTCTAGTTTAATTCTATTTTTTCTTCTAATAATTCTGGATGATTTAAATATTTGCATAATATTTTAAATGATGATGCAAAATAATATCCATCACATATTCTTTCATCACCCACAAATCTAAAACTTATACATCTTTCTTTTCTAATTTCATCATCTACAAATATATAAGATTTTTTCTTTTTACCCATTGCAAAAAACATACTTGTTGTTCCAAAATTATATAAATGATGATAAATAGAATCTATACCTATTGAACCTACATTTGTTATAAATGCACTTGTGTGAAATGGACTTAAATCTATTATAGATTTAGGTAAATGTCCTTTTTTATCTAAATATTTAATAATTTTTACTGCAAGTTTTATAATTGGTACAGGAATTTTAGATAAAACATTAGCAAATTTATCTGTATCATTTTGATTTTCTACTTTTTTATTTTCTTTAATTATAGCATCTAATTTTTCTTTTACTTCTAAAATGCTTTCATCACCTTTAAAAGGGATTTTTAATGTTGTTTCTTCTCCTTCATCAGATTTTGATTTTTTTATAGCAATAGATAATATAATTTCATTACGAGCATAAATTCTTCCATTTATTACAAACCTATTTAACTGTGGTCTTAAAGCTATTGTTCTAACCACTGCTGCAAAAACTATATCCATATAAGATATTTTTATTCCTTCTTCTAGCTTTTTTTCAATATATTCTTCCATTCCTTTTATCATTATTTCTTCTTTAAAAAATACCTGTGCATCTGACCTTTCTGTCATAATACTAGGTATTAGTTTAAAAAATGGAGATATATTTTTTAATTCTTTTCCATCTTTTCTTTTTCCAAACATAATATCCTCTTTTCTTTCTACATATATTTTAAAATTAATAATAAAAAAAGTCAATATAAATATATTGTAAAAAAATAATAGAAATGATAAAATATGATTATAATAATTCACAAAATATGTGGAGGTGAAAAATTTGGAAGAAAAGAAGACAATAAAAATTAGCATATCAACATTTTTCTTAATGCTTTCAATTATTGCTATTTGTGTTATGGGATTTTATATATATAAGTTAAATGATAAAAATACAAATTCTTCATTTGAATTAAATGGAACTTATGAATGGACTAATCCATACGGAGAAGGTATTATATGTACTTTTTCAAACGGAACTTTCACTTTAGAAAGTACCTGGAACTATAAAGGAACCTATGTGATTTCTGGTAATAAAGTTATATTAAAAACTACAGAAATGTTAGATAAAAATTCTAATGATTCTAAATATGTACCAACTAGTGAACAAGAAGATGAAGAATGGACTATCGAAGATAATAAACTAATTAGGGATATAAAACAAGATGATGGTTCAGTTACTACACAAATTCTAATAAAAAAATAATAAAAGTATATATAAGATAAAGAGCAAAAACTTTAAAAATTTTTGCTCTTTATTGTTGAAAAACTCTGTATCATCTATAAATATCATCATAGAAATAATTATACTATTATTTCCTATTTGATATTTTATGATGTCTTTTTTATATTTTTTCAAAAACAAGTGTTGCTTGAATCCTGTCTCCACCCATTAAGCCTTTACTACCTGATGATGCAGTTGTAATAGTATGTAGCCTATAACCTTTTTCTGCTTGAGTATTAATTACTTTTTCTAGCTCTGTTAAATTTCCAGAACCTGTTCCTATAAACTTTTCTTTTAACACTACTTGTAATACAAC
>CAZBMU010000115.1:0-3113 GCA_964493175.1 uncultured Clostridium sp. | reverse complement strand
TAATTGCAAGGCCTAAAACTATAGGTCTTATTTCAACAAATTTATTCATAATAAAATCTCCTTCTTTCTTAGCTTAAATTTAATTTATATAATTAAATTGATGTAGCTTATTAACAGAGTTAACTAATTCTTTTTTACGTTTTACTTCAATAACTACATCTAAATTTTTCTCTTTACAAAAAATTAATTCTTCTTTAATTTCAAGTAATCCTGTAAATAATTCTTGGTGGTCTTTTGAGTCTTTAAAATCATGTAAATGTATATGCTTGATTTTATTATCGAATTTTAAGAACTGCTCTTTTGCAATATTTCCATATCTAATGTTATGTCCTAAATCTAATGTAAAAAATAAATTATCATAATTTGAGATTATCTCGATAGCTTTTAAAGTATAAGGTTCTATCTTTACATTTTCAAATAAGATAACAGCATTATATTTATTTGCTATATTTGAAAGTGTATCACAAGAATTCTTATAAGCTTTTAAATAATCACTTAAGTATTCTTGATAGATAAACACTTTTCTATCAGGTAATGAAAAATGAATACCTGGGTCAAGATGAAGATTGTATTTGGTAATATTATGTTTTACGCCAAAAGAAACAATTTTTTCTATTTCATTTAAATAAAACTTTCGTAAAGAATCATTTAATTCTCCAACATCTATTTTTTCTGACAAGTGAATTGTAAAATTATTGTCGTTTAATAGTTGAGGATTTATATTTTCAGGAAAACAATAAGGTATATCTAAATTTAATTCAATAAAGTCTAAATTAAGTTCTTGAGATAATTTAATATTTTCTTCTAATGAATGAAATTCTACTAAAATAGGCATTCCGAAATCTCATAATAATTTACCTCCAATAAAAAAAACTATAAAAAAATTCATTTTTTTATTTTTTAATCCATAAATACATCCCAGTTATTTTTTCAGGTTTATATTTAAATCCTGCTTTTACATAAAAAGGCTCATTTCCAGCTGTAGGAGTAAGTTCTATTTGCATTTTTTCTCCATCAGCTACATTTTCTTCAATTAATTTTTTTAATTCTGATGTAATTTTTAGCCCAATACCTTGTCCTTGAAATTCTGGTTTAACGCAAATATCTGTTAACATACAAACAATGCTACAATCTCCAACTACTCTACCTATTCCAGCTAGTTTTCCATCAACAGTTGCTTTAACCATATACATAGTATTTTTTAAAGCTTTTTCAATTTGATCTTTTGAATATGTTTTCCATCCAACTGATTCAACCATTTCTAAAAATTCATCTGTTGTTATTGAATATTCCAATTTTACATCCATTATTAATTCCTCCAAATTAAATTTAGTATATCATATTTGAATATTAAAATAAACATTTTTTAAATATATAAACAAAAAAGGAATTTTATGGTATAATTTTTATAGGTGATTGAATATGAAATTTATATATGCATGTGATATTCATGGAGATAAAAATAAATATGAAGATTTATTAAAAATAGCAAAAGAAGAAAAAATTGAATACATAGTTTTAGGAGGAGATTTACTACCTAAAAGGGGTATAAGAAAAATAATTCAACCTGAATTTATAAAAGATTATTTTGAACATTATTTTAAAAATTTAAATGAAAATAATATAAAATGTATATTAATACCAGGCAATGATGATTTAGAAAAATTTGATATACAAATAAATGAATTATGTGAAAGATTTAATAACATATTTAATATTGATAATAGAAAATTAGATATTGAAGATGTGAATTTTATAGGATTATCAAAAGTATTAGACCATCCTTTTGGGAGTAAAAATAGAGTGTTAATAGAGGAAAATTTAAAAATGCAACCTCAATTATCTTCAGAAATATATATAAATAAAGATACAGAAGTAATTACAATTGAAGAATGGGAAAAATATAGAGAGTCTAATATTGATAAAATGGAAGATATTTTGGATAATTTGCCTAAATTAGATAAAGGCAGAAAAACAATATACATATTTCACGATCCACCTTATGGAATTGGTTTAGATGTATGTGGAAATGGATTGCAAGTTGGTTCGAAAGCTATAACAAAATTTTTAGAAAAAAGCCATAGCTATATGTCTTTTCATGGGCATATACATGAGTCACCAAGTGTAACCAATGTGTGGTATAACAAGTTAGGCGAAACGGTTTGTATACAACCAGGTCAAACTGAATTAGGAGAAAAGAATTTTTATTGTGTTATAGTAGATACAGAGAAGAATAAATATGATAGATTAATTAGGGATGTTATCTGATGGTTTCGACAAATATAATTGCAGTATATAAAATCAAATAGTAATATATGAGGAGGATTATAAATGAACGAATATATCAATTTAAGTTTAGAAAATATTGAAGATGAACATATATGTTGTGCAATAGGAGATCCAAAACATCAAGAAGGTGTTGATTGTAAAAAAGAATGGATAAAAAGTAAATTAAAAGACGGTCATGTTTTTAGAAAACTAAATGCTAGAGGAAAAATATTTATTGAATATGAGCCAATAGAAACAGCTTGGATTCCTATTAGTGGTAAAAATTATGAATATATTTATTGCTTATGGGTAGCAGGAAGTTTTAAAGGTAAAGGAATTGGAAAAGAATTATTAGAATATGCAATAAATGATTCAAAAGAAAAAGGTAAAAGTGGTATTTGTACTTTAGTTTCAAAAAAGAAAAAGCCATTTTTAGGTGAAAAGAAATTTTTTGAACATTATGGATTTAAAGTTGTAGATAGTATTTCCGATTACGAGCTAATGGCATTGAAATTTGAAGAAAGTGAAACACCAAAATTTAATGAAAATGCAAGAACTATGAAAACTGATAGTCAAGATTTTACAATTTATTATAGTAATGAATGTCCTTATGTAGAATATGAAGTAAAAGAGCTTTCTGATTATGCAAAAGAAAAGAATATAAAACTAAATTTTATAAAAATAGATTCATTAGAAAAAGCAAAAAATGCTCCTTGCATATTTAATAATTGGGCTAACTTTTATAAAGGAGAATTTATATCTAATACTATATTAAATGCAAATGCTTTTGAAAAGTTATTAAAGTAGAAAAAATGGAGAGATAAGTTATGAATATAAAACTATTT
>CAZBMU010000114.1:0-3150 GCA_964493175.1 uncultured Clostridium sp. | reverse complement strand
AAAGCTAGAAACTCATTTTTATTAGGAATGATAGTAATGTTATTAATTTCAGGAGCAATTATAGCATTATTATTTATGCAATTAATGAATGAAAATAAGAAAAATAAGGAAGAATTACAAGCAAGTGTACAAGCTTATATGCTAAATCAAGATGTAAGCTCAGGACAGGTAGTTACAACAGATATGTTAACTAAACAAACAGTTAATAGAACACTTGTGCCAAGTAATGCAACAAGCGATATTACTGTAATTGAAAATTATGCATTAAAAGATAAAGAAGGAAACGATATTTATACTAAATATGATAAAAATGGAAATGCAAAATTATTTATAAAGAAAAATAATCAAGAATATGAAGTAAAAAAAGAGGAAGAAACAGATAATTACTATATAGAAAAAAATAATAATAAAGAATATTTAGAATTAAACACAGTTCCTTTGATAGCAAAAGTTAATATGAAGAAAAATACTTTAATAACAACAGATTTATTAAGTAAAAGTGATAACTTTGCACAAAATGATGTTAGAAAACAAGAATATAATGTTGTAGTATTACCTACAGATTTAACAACTGGAGATTATATAGATATAAGAGCGTTATTCCCAAATGGTCAAGATTTTATTGTCGTTTCAAAAAAAGAAGTATCAATACCAAATGTAAGTGGAGTAGATTCTGATGATACAATTTGGATTAATTTATCTGAAGATGAAACATTACATATGAGTTGTGCAATAATTGATGTTGCTCAAGTTAAAGGAGCTAAATTATATGCAACAAAATACACAGAAGCGGGAATGCAACAAGCTGCAACACCAACATATATAGTTAATGGATCAACAACAAACTTACTACAAGCTGATCCAAATATATTAGAAAAAGCATTAAATGAAATTAAAAGCAGATATAATAGAATTGGTGTAGACAGAAGAGAAGAAATAAATTCAAACATCAACAACGAAGGAGAACAAGCAAAATCTAATTTAGAAACAAATATTCAAGAAAGTATAACAAATCAAAAGAATTCAAGAAAAGAATACTTAGAATCACTTGCAGCACCAGTAGAAACAACAACTAATCAATAAAAGGAGAGATAAAAAACAATGAAAAAAATAGGATTTATTGGAGCCTATGATAAAACAGATTTAATTTTAAATATTGCGAAAATATTAACAATGTTTAATAAGCAAGTTTTAGTGGTTGATGGTACAATATGTCAAAAATCGAAATATATTGTTCCTGCAATAAATCCTACTAAAACATATATAACAGAATTTGAAAAAATTGACGTCGCAATAGGATTCCCTAATGAAGAAGAAATAAAGAAATATTTAGCAGAATCAGATGAAAAGAAAATCGAGTATGACATAATGCTTATAGATGTTGATAATGCCGAGGGATATCGTAATTTTAAAGTAGATGAATCATTTAAAAAATATTTTGTAACTTCTTTTGATAATTATTCATTAAAAAAAGGATTGGAAACATTAAGTTTTTTAAAAGACGTTACTAGCTTAACAAAAATACTTTTTGAAAAAGATATAGTTAAGGAAGAAGAAGATTATTTAGATTTTTTAGCTTCAGATTATAAAATAGCATGGAAAGAAGAAAAATTTTATTTTCCTATAGAAAATGGAGATTTAAGTGCAATATATGAGAATCAAAGAGTTGGAAAAATAAAATTCAGAAAACTAAGTCCACAATATAAAGATGGAATAACTTATATTTCTGAACAAATACTAGAAAATGAAAGAGAATCCTCAATTAGAAGAGAAATTAGAAGAATAGAAAAAGGAGAGTAAAAAATGTCAATTGTAGCATTTTGGAACAGCGGGAAGGAACAATCTGGGAAAACTCTATCAATGGTTGCAATTGCAACTTATTATGCTATAGAACATAATAACAAAATACTAGTTGTTTCAACTGGATATAATGATGAAACATTAAATAGATGTTTTTGGAAAGAAAAAAAGATTAAAGCAAATAGAGGTCTGTTTGGACCAAATACTAATATAGCTGTTCAAGAAGGAGTAACAGGCTTAGCTAGAATGATGAAAAGCAATAAAATTTCTCCTGCAACTATAGCAAATTATACAAAAACAGTTTATAAAGATAGGTTAGAGGTATTGCAAGTTTTTAAAGGAGAAAAACAAGAATACGAAGAACTAAAAACAATGTATCAAGATATAATTAATTTAGCAGACAATTATTATGATTGGGTATTTGTAGATGTTGACAACGCTTTAGGAGAAGATATTGTACAAAATATTTTAGGAAATTCTAATTTAGTAATTGCAAGTATAAGCCAAAGATTATCAACTATTAACCGTTTTATGGAATTAAGAGAAAAAATGCCAATATTAAATTCTCAAAAAACATTACTGTTAATTGGAAGGTATGATACATATTCAAAATATTCTATAAAAAATGTTTCGAGATATATGGGTGAAAAAAATAGAGTTTTATCAATTCCATATAATACACTATTTTTTGAATCATGTGAAGAAGCAACAGTAGCAGATTTTTTTCTAAAATTCAGGAAAACTGATATAGAAGACAGAAATGGAATATTTTTATCAGAAGTAAAAAGAGCTTGTGAAAGCATTGAATATAGAGTTAATGACTTAAAATACAGAGGTTAAACAAACTTGATTAAGGAGGAGAAACTAAATGACAATTACAAACATCATATTAACAATAATAGTTATAGGTATTGCAGCATATTTAGTTTATTATGTTGTTAAAAAGAAAAAAACAGCTGAAGTACAAGAAACAATTGATGTTGATGATAAAACATATACAATTGAAATGATGATTGAATTCGTAAAAAGAAGACTAGATGAAATTACAAAAATAAATTTATATGATATTGGTCTTTCTGAAGAAGAATTAAAAAGAAGAAAAAACAAAAAATACGAATTAAAAAAGGCGTTGAAAGGTTGTACTTATGGAGATGTAAATGATAAAAAATATGTAAAAGAATTGATATATGATATTTTATCTAAAGAATACGGAGTAACAGAAACCAACATTTCTAAATCAATACCATTCGATATTCCGTCACTTTTAACAGCACAAGATAAATCACCGCCACGCCCAGCAGGAAGGCCACGATGCCCACCACCACATAGCCCAGCGCGCCGGAATCGGCC
>CAZBMU010000113.1:0-3189 GCA_964493175.1 uncultured Clostridium sp. | reverse complement strand
GGTTCAGGAGTTGTAGCTGACATATTAGCATAAAAATATATAGAAAGTGCCAAGAGGAAAGTGCCTTTTGGCATTTTTTTTATTCTTTTTATATATTTTCTTGCTTTTTTTATAATTTAATAATAAAATATAAATACAAAAAATACAATTAAGATAGAAACAAAATTGGAGGAGCAGAAAAATGAAAATTATATTAGATGCAATGGGAGGAGACAATGCGCCAGATGCAAATATTAAAGGTGCGGTGAATGCAGTAAATAAAGTTAAAGCAGAAATAGTGCTAGTTGGAAAAGAGGAAGTTATAAGAGAAAGAGTAAAAGAGTTATATGGAAAAGAAATAGAAGAAATATCTGACAGATTAAAAATAAAAAATGCAACTGAAACAATAGAAATGGAAGATAAACCAACAACAGCAATAAAACGTAAAAAAGATTCATCTATGGTAGTTGGTTTTAAAATGTTAAAAGAAGATGAGGGAGATGTATTTATTTCTGCAGGAAATTCAGGTGCATTATTAACAGGTGCAACATTAATTGTAGGAAGAATAAAAGGAATTGATAGACCTGCATTAGCTGGAATATTGCCGGCATATAAAAGTCAACTATTATTAATAGATTCAGGTTCAAACACAAATTGTAAACCAATCAATTTATTGCAATTTGCTCAAATGGCAAGCATATATTTAAGAAATACATATAATATTGAATCACCAGCCATAGGACTATTGAATATTGGAACAGAAGAAACAAAAGGAAATGAATTAGTAAGAGAAAGTTATGGTTTATTAAGAGAAAAATCTGAAGAATTAAATATCAATTTTGTAGGAAATGTGGAAGGAAGAGATGCATTTTCAGGAAAAATACATGCAATAGTATGTGATGGATTTACAGGAAATGTTTTTTTGAAAGCAGTTGAAGGACTTGGAAAATTAGTAAAAAGAAATTTGATTGAAAGTTTTAAAAAAAGTATATTTACAAAAATTACTTATTTAATAGCGCATAAACCAGTAAAATCATTATCAAAATCGATGGATTATAAATCTTATGGTGGAGCTTTATTTTTAGGAGTAAAAAAGCCTGTTGTAAAAGCACATGGAAGTAGTGATGAATTATTATTTGAATATACAATAATTCAAGCTGAGAAATTTGTTGAAAATAAAGCAGTAGAAAAAATGATAGAAGAATTTGAAAAATAAAATTAAAAAATATTTTAAATTTACTTGACAAAAATTTAAACATATAATATAAATTAACTATAATAAAAATGAAAATCAAATGAATATATCATTTGCAAACTTGAGAGGAGGTGAACTCGAAATTATGAGTTCAGAAGAAATATTAGAAAAAATAAAAGGTATTGTTGTAGAACAATTAGGAGTAGCAGAAAACACAGTAACAATGGAAGCATCATTTATAGATGACTTAGGAGCTGATTCTTTAGATATTGTAGAATTAGTAATGGCACTTGAAGAGGAATTTGATATAGAAATTCCAGACTCAGATGCAGAAAAAGTAGTAACAGTTGGAGATGTAGTAGATTACATAAAAGAAAATGTTAAAGATTAAGAGGGGTTGAGGGACGATTTTTTCCCTCTTTTTATGGATTAGAGAACACTTCTTGGCTAATTTGGTCAGGGTAGTGTTCCTTATTTTTCTAAAAGAAGGAAAAAAGACCGTACTTCATCTCTTTTGAAGAATTCTAACAAATAATTGTAAAATTTTTTCTTATTAATATCATTATTAGCAAGTACATTTAAATGTGCAATATACTTATTATTACATGAAATATTAATTGAACCAATCGTTGTATTCTTAAAAACTGGAGCTGCTAAATTTTTATTTATAAAAATATCTATATTTAATGATGAAATTTCATCTTTTTTTAAAGGAATTATAGGAGTGTCTAATTCAGATATTCTAAGTTGTAAATTAGAAGTAATTCCTTTTTCTATTTCAAAATAATTTTTATTCATCTTTTTCCAATTCTCAAATTTTTTATTAATTAATTCTTCAATATTGATATATTCAAAGTTTTTAAAAGAATATTCAATTAACTTTATACTATCCTGACCTCTAAGTTTTTTAGTATCGCATCCAAGAACAATGCAAATTATATCCATATTTCCTCTTTTACATGCAGTTACTAAACAACGGTTAGCTCCATTTGTAAAACCTGTTTTTACACCATAAACTCCATTTAATGTTCCTAATAGCTCATTTGTATTTATTAAATTTTTAGGGTTTCCGTTAATTGTTATAGTATATTTTTTCGTTCCAACAATATTAATAAATGTTGAGTTATTTAATGCATAATTAGTAAGTAATGCTAAGTCATAAGCAGTTGTATAATGCTCATTAGAGTCTAATCCATGAGGAGATTCAAAATGTGTATTACATAGTCCAAGCTCTTTAGCTTTTTCATTCATTAAATCAGAAAAATTTTGTATATTTCCACCAACATTTTCTGCTAATGCAACAGCTGCATCATTTCCAGAGCATAGCATTAAACCATATAATAAATCTCTAATTGTAATTTTGTCATTATTTTTTAGTCCTAATCTTGAACCACGTATACCTGCAGCTTTTTTTGAAATTCCAACAGTTTTATTTAAATCATATTTTTCTATAACTATTATCGCAGTCATAATTTTAGTAGTTGATGCCATTTTAACTTTGTTATATTCATTTTTTCCATATAAAATTTTTTTACTTAATCTATCTAAAACAATACAAGAACGTGCATTTAGATTAAAATTTGATAAATTATCAGTTGAAGTTTCTATAGTAGAAATATTAGTAATTTCATTTTCTGTAGAGGTTGTATCAGAATTTATTTCAATATCATCAGCAAAAGAATAACAAAAATTAAATAAAAAAACAAAGATTAAAGAAAATATACATATTTTTATAATTGCTTTTCTCATAAAATACTATCACCATTAAAATATATTAGTTTTCAAATAAAAATATGCAAAATAATACGAAAATCAATAAAATTTGAAGAAATTCACATAAAACCTTGATTTTGTCTTGAAAATGTAATATAATTGTAATAGAGGTTTTTTAATTAAAACAATGCCTCTAAATGAGCATTCCGTAGCAGTTTGGAACACCCAAAAATAATATGCGAAATTTAGAGAAAAAAGGCTATTGACTAATAAAAAAAATAGTGTAAAATAGTATACAGGAC
>CAZBMU010000112.1:0-3303 GCA_964493175.1 uncultured Clostridium sp. | reverse complement strand
TCTATATTTGGATCTGGTGAATATACTGCAACTTTACTTCTATATCCTGGATCTCTTGAAACATTTTTTATTTCTATTACACCTTCATATATTTCTGGAATTTCAAATTCTAATAATTTTCTTACAAAATCAGGATGACTTCTAGATACAACTACATGTGGAGCTCCTTTTGCACCTTTTTCAACTTCTAGAACATAACCTTTTATTTTATCATTAACTTTATAATGTTCTGTTGGAATTTGTTCTTTTGTTGGCATAACTCCTTCAAGTTTTCCTAAATCCATAACGACTAAATTATAATCAACTTTTTGAATTATACCAGATACTATTTCTCCTTTCCTGTCATTAAATTCATTATATGTAATTTCTCTTTCTAACTCTCTTAATTTTTGAATAATAACTTGTTTTGCAGTTTGGGCTGCAATTCTACCAAAATTTCTTGGTACAATTTCTATTTCAATTGTATCTCCTGCTTTTAATTGTTTATTTATTTTTTGAGCTTCTTTCTCATTTATTTGTGTATCTGGATTAGAAACCCTTTTCATTATATCTTTTATTGCATAAATATGTGTTGCTCCTGTTTTTGGATCCATTACAACTTTTACATTTTCTAATGAATCAAAATTCCTTTTATAAGCTGTTACTAATGCAGTTTCGATAGATTCTAGTAAATATTCTTTTTTTATTCCTTTCTCTTTTTCTAAATCTTCTAAAGCTAATATTAATTCTTTGTTGTTAATTGCTGGTTCTTTCATTTTTTATATTCCTCCTTTTACCAATTATAAACCAATTTAATTTGTGTAATATTTTTTCTTTCTATTTTAATTTCATTTTCTAATTCTATTTCATTTTCATTGAATTTTTTTAAGAAACCTTGATATTCTTTTTTTCCGTTGTCATCTTTTTTAAATAATTTTATATTTACCTCTTTACCTAAATTCTGCTCTAAATGTTTATCTTTCTTAAGTATCCTTTCAATACCTGGTGAAGATACTTCTAAAAAATATTGTTCTTTTATGTAATTTGCTTTATCTAAAATATCGTTTATTTCATTATTTACTTTTTCACAATCTTCTAAATCAATTCCTTGTGGCTTATCTATGAATATTCTTAAGAAATAGTTTTTTCCTTCTTTACTATATTCTACATCATACAGTTCATAACCTATTTCCTCTACTTTTGATTTAATTAAATTTTCAACTTTTTCCTCTATATTTGCCAAACTTTTACCTCCTTGCATTTTTTCATTAATTAAGAGTGGGATTTGTTCCCACTCTTCTAGTTTGTTTTTTAAGTTTACTATATTATTATACCCAATTATTGGCATAAATGCAAGTGTTTTTTTAATTTTTATTAATTTTTTAGCCAAATAATCCTCGTTTTTTTATTGGGGGTTGTTCATTCATTGTTTTTGCAAGTCTCATAAGCAACTCCCTTTGCTCTTTTGAAAGCCTTTTTGGTGTTTGAACTGTTACTGTAAAAATAAAATCTCCACTTGTACCAGAATTAATTGATTTAAAACCTTTATTTTTTATAGTAAATTTTGTTCCAGTTTGTGTTCCTTCTGATATTTTATACTTTTCTTTACTTCCATCTACCATAGGTATTTCTAATTCTGCACCTAATGTAGCTTGTGTTATTGTTATCGGCACTTCACAAAATACATTATTTCCTTTTCTTGTATAAATACTATGTCTTTTTATTTTTACTGTTATATACAAGTCTCCTTTTGGTCCTCCTTTTTCTCCTGGTTCTCCTTCTCCTCTTAATACAACAGTTTGATTATCATCAATTCCTGCAGGAATTTTAACTTTTATTTTTGGTTGCTTTCTTACTTTTCCTTTTCCTCGACAGGTTTCACATGGTTCATTTATTATTTCACCTGTTCCATGACATGCAGTACATGTTCTAGTTGTTTGCATTTGTCCTAAAATTGTATTTTGTACTGCTGTTACTTGACCTGTTCCTTTACATGTAGGACATTTTATAGGTGATGTACCAGGTTTTGCGCCTGTTCCATTACAATTAGAACATTTTTCATCTCTTGTTATTATTATTTCTTTTTCTACTCCAGAAAATGCTTGTTCAAATGTTACTTCCATTCGAACATTTAAATCTGCACCCTTTCTAGGTCCTTGACGTCTATTAGATGAACTTCTTCCACCAAAACCTCCACCAAAAATTGATGAAAAAATATCTCCTAAATCTCCAAAGTCACCAAATCCATCAAATCCAGAACTACTATAAGAATAATATCCACCTTGACCAAATGGTCCACCTGCTCCTCCTCCGAAACCTTGTGGTCCATTGTGTCCAAATTGGTCATACATTCTTCGTTTTTGTGGATCTGATAAATTTTCATAAGCTTCATTAACTTCTTTAAATTTAGCCTCTGCTTCTTTTTTATTATCTGGATTTGCATCTGGATGATATTTTTTTGCAAGTTTACGGTACGCTTTTTTTAATTCATCATCAGTTGCATTTTTATTTACTCCAAGAACTTCATAATAATCTCGTTTTTCCGCCATTATTTATTATCCTCATCTTCCACTTTATAATCAGCATCATAAACATTTCCATTTTCATCTGTCTTTGGTCCTTCACCTTCTGCTCCTGCTGTAGCATTTGGATCAACACCATCAGCTCCATTTGGATTTGCATTTTTATATAATTGTTCACTCATTTCATAAAATACCTTAGTTAATTTCTCAGTTGCTTCTTTAATTTTTGCAGTATCATTTGTTTCTACTGCTTTTTTAGTATTATCTATTTCTGTTTCAATTTTTGCCTTTTCTTCACTGCTGATTTTATCTCCTAAGTCATTTAATGTTTTTTCGCTGTTATAAATTAAGCTTTCTGCATTATTTTTAACTTCTATTTCTTTTTTCTTTTTCTTGTCTTCTTCAGCATGAGCTTCTGCATCTTTTACAGCTCTATCTATATCTTCATCAGTTAAGTTTGTACTTGCAGTAATTGATACATTTTGACTATTTCCTGTTGCCATATCTTTTGCAGATACATGTACAATTCCATTTGCATCTATATCAAATGTTACTTCTATTTGTGGTACACCTCTAGGTGCTGCAGGAATTCCTGTTAATTGAAATCTTCCAAGTGTTTTATTGTATGCTGCCATTTCTCTTTCACCTTGTAAAACATGTACTTCTACTGATGTTTGACCATCTGCTGCTGTTGAGAATATTTGTGATTTTTTAGTTGGTATTGTTGTATTTCTTTCAATTAATTTTGTAAATACTCCTCCATATGTTTCAATACCAAGTGATAATGGTGTTACATCTAATA
>CAZBMU010000111.1:0-3304 GCA_964493175.1 uncultured Clostridium sp. | reverse complement strand
CTTGAAGTACATGCAGAGTTATCAACAAAAACAAAAATATTTTGTTCATGCCCAACAAATTATGGAGCTGAGCCAAATACACAAATATGCCCTGTATGTACAGGAATGCCAGGAGCTCTACCTGTTTTAAATGAAAAGGTTGTAGAATATGCAGTAAAAGCAGGATTAGCAACAGGATGTGAAATTTCAAGAGATAGTAAAAATGATAGAAAAAATTATTTTTATCCAGATACGCCAAAGGCTTATCAAATATCTCAATTTGATAAACCATTATGTGAGCATGGAAAAATAGAAATAAACACAAGTGAAGGTAAAAAAGAAATTGGAATAACAAGAATTCACATTGAAGATGATGCAGGAAAGTTAAATCATAGTGAATTTGGAAGCGGAAGTTTGGTAGACTTAAATAGAGCAGGAGTGCCATTAATAGAAATAGTATCTGAACCAGATTTTAGAACAACAGAAGAAGTTGATTTATATTTAAGAAAACTTAAGGCAATATTAGAATATATTGATGTATCAGACTGTAAAATGGAAGAAGGTTCATTTAGAGCAGATGTAAATGTTTCTGTTAGAAAAAAAGGAGCAAAAGAATTTGGAACACGTACTGAAATGAAAGGTATGAGTTCATTAAGAAGTATAACAAGAGCAATAGAATATGAGGCAGAAAGACAAGTTGAAGTATTAGAAAATGGAGGAAAAATAGAACAAAAGACACTTAGATGGGATGATGTATCAGGAAAAACATTTTCAATGAGAGAAAAAGAAAATGCAAATGATTATAGATATTTTCCAGAACCAGACTTAGTTGCTATTAAATTATCAGAAGAATATATTCAAAATGTAAAGAATACATTACCAGAATTACCAGAGAGTAGAAAACAAAGATATTTAGAACAATATAAACTATCTGAAAAAGATGCTAATATAATAACAGGATCAAAACACTTATCAGATTTATTTGAAAAAACAATAGAAATATGCAACAATCCAAAAGCTGTAAATAACTGGATTATATCAGATATATCAAGAATACTTAATGAAAATGAAATGGAACCAGCAGATATACCATTTGGAGAACAAGAACTTGGAAAGCTAATAGTTTTAATAGATAAAGGAACAATAAGTTCGAAAATTGGAAAAGACGTATTAGAAGAATTATTTAAAAATTCAAGAGACCCAGAAGAAATAATAAAAGAAAAGGGTTGGATTCAAATTTCTGATGAAGGGCTAATTAAAGAAATTGTATTAAAAATATTAGAAGAGAATCCACAATCAATTGCAGATTATAAAGCTGGAAAAGATAGAGCATTAGGTTTTTTAGTTGGACAAGCTATGAAACAAACTAAGGGAAAAGCAAACCCACAATTGTTAAATAAAATGTTTATAGAAGAAATGAGGGATTAGGGGACGCCCCTTTTTTCCCTCTTTTGGGGATTAAGGGACACCCCTTGTTTTTTTTTGCACTACTTCTGAGGAGAATGGTGTTTTTTTATTTAATCGTTCTATTTAGTTCAAAAAGAAATTATAAATTATTAAATAGAGACTCTTTCATGGCTCAAACTATATTTATATTATTTATCGTTTCATTACTCGGCTTCATACATAAAACAAGAATCTCTAAAATTATTTTGTGGCACCCTTTCACTTAGTCCTCGCAGCAAAGCTGCTCGACGCGAACATTTTCCGCAAAATAATTTAAGAGATTCTAATTTTATTCCAGTCGCATTCGTTAATTACACTTTAAATAATATAAATACAGTTTGCCCTGAACATTCCTCTATTTACTAATTAACAATTTCTAATTTTCACTTCAATCAATCATAAATAAAAAATAAAGACACCATATTCCCAAGTTGTAGTATCCAATAATCGAGGGGTGTCCCTTAATCCCCAAAATAGGGAAAAAAGGGGCGTCCCCTAATCCCTCATCTCTTTTTTTACGCCATCTACTACGAAACTACAAACAATAAATTCAATTCCAAAAATCAAACTCATTTTAAACAATTTAAGACCTATATAAAAATAAATAGGCATAGCAAAAAACAAAGTGTATTTAAGTAGAATTAGACAAGATAATAAACATAAACCAAAACAAAATTTAAATCCATTTTTTAAAATCATATATGTAGTTTTATCAAATCCTTTATATGTATCTATAATTTTCTTAAAAACAAACATAATTCACCTCGGAAAATAAATAATATCTAATATTATATTAACATAAAGTTAACAATCATACAATGGAAATTTTTGATAATATGTAAACTAATTTTCTAAAAAGATCTGTCCAAAATGGCGCCAAATGGCAAAAAAAAATTGCCAAAAAGGTGAGATTTTTTGACAATTTCAAAATAAAAACTATGCATAATTTTTATTTAGTCTAAGCAATAGCTGCATTCAATTTTTTTGATAAATTAGATTTTTTTCTAGCTGCTGTGTTTTTTACTATAACACCTTTTGTACAAGCTTGGTCTATCTTTTTTGTGGCTTCAACAAATAAAGTTTTTGCTTCATCTATTTTTCCAGCTTCTATAGCTTCTTCAAATTTTCTTACAGCTGTTTTATATCCAGATTTTATCATATTATTTCTTAATGTTTTTTTCTCAATTACTTTTACTCTTTTTTTAGCTGATTTGATATTTGGCATTTTTATTTAGCACCTCCTCTTGGTATTTATGAATTTTAACTGTTTTTCAGTTTTTCTTAAGAACATATAATATTCTAACATATTTTTAGTGGAATTGCAAGTAAATTAAAGCAAATCCACTAAAATTTGAAATTATCTATTTATACAGTTTCTTTTGTTTCTAAATCTGATGCACAATGAGAACATTTAACTGCCTTGTATGGTATTTCGCTTAAACAATATGGACATATTTTTGTTTCTGGTTCAGTTTCAACAGCTTCATTATTTCCATCTTTTTTTACTAAGCTGCTACTTAAGTTATTTAATTTGTTAATATAACGAATAACCATAAAGATTGTAAATGCTATAATTAAGAAATTAATTATTGCTGTAATGAAATTTCCGTATTTAATTGAACTACTTCCAATTTGTAATGTTAAGTCTGAAAAATCAACTTTACCTGTAATCATTGCTACAATTGGCATAATTACATCTTCAACTAAAGAAGTAACAATTTTTTGGAATGCGCCACCAATAACAACACCAACAGCTAAATCCATTACATCACCTTTCATGGCGAATTCTTTAAATTCTTTTAACATATTAAATTCCCCCTTAAAAATTTACAACTATATTTTACTATAAATGTCTAATTTTGTCAATCTATATTTTTTT
>CAZBMU010000110.1:0-3620 GCA_964493175.1 uncultured Clostridium sp. | reverse complement strand
CTACTAAGTCTTTAGCTTCTTTTAATCCTAATCCTGTAGCATCTCTAACTACTTTAATAACTTTAATTTTTTGATCTCCAGCTGCTGCTAATACAACATCAAATGATGATTTTTCTTCAGCTGCTTCAGCTCCAGCTGCTCCTCCAGCTGCTGGTGCAGCTGCTGCTACTGCAGATACTCCATATTTTTCTTCAATAGCTTTTACTAAGTCATTTAATTCAACAACTGTTAAACTATCGATTTCTTCAATTAATTTTTCTATTTTTTCCATTTTTAAAATCCTCCTTAATTTCTGGTGTTATAAGTTCACCACTCTTTTTTTATACTTATTAATTTATTATTCAGCAGTTGTTTCTGCTTCCTTTTCTGCTTTTGCAGGTTCTTCTGCTACTGCAGTTTCTTCTGCTTTAGGCGCTTCTACTGAAACTGTTACTTTTTCTCCATTTGCTTCTTTTTGTTTTTTTACTTCATTAAGTGCAACTGCAACTTTTGAAATATTTGAAAGTAATGCTCCAGCAAGCATAGATAGTAATACTTCTCTTGATGGTAATTTTGCAAGAGTTATAATTTCTTCAGCTGTCATAACTTTTCCATCAATTACTCCACCTTTAATTTTATAAAATTCATTATCTTTACTGAATTTATAAATTATTTTAGATGCTTCTAAGTAATCTTCTTCGCACATAATTACTGCTGTTGGTCCTACTAGTTGTTCTTCTAATCCTTCAATTTTACATTCTGCTAATGCTCTTCTTGTTATGTTATTTTTTATAATTGTACAGCTAGCATTTACATTTCTTAAGTCTCTTCTTAAATTTGTATCATCTGTTACATTAATTCCTCTGTAATCTGTTAAAAGTATTAGTTTAGCATTTTTCATTTTTTCTGCTAGATTTTTAACTTCTTCTATCTTTTGGTTTAGTATTTTTTCACTTGCCATTAATCTTTTCACCTCCCAAAATTAATTGTATATAATTTAAAATTTAAAAACGTTTCTTTTGCCACTACCAAAGTAAACAAAAGAAACGTGTTTATTTCTTAATTTTACCTCGGTAGGACTTAAAATTTTATTTTGCCTACTGTCTTTGGCTAATATTTAATTTTTATTTTTGGTCTACTGCTACACTTGGTCCCATAGATGTTGCTATAGCTACACCTTTTATGTATTGACCTTTAGCTGCTGCTGGTTTTGCTTTTATAATAGCATTCATTATTACATCATAGTTTTCTAATAATTTTTCTGCTCCAAATGAAACTTTTCCAAATCCTAAGTGAATAATATTGTTTTTATCTAATCTATATTCTACTTTACCAGATTTAATTTCACTTACTGCTTTTGTAACATCCATTGTAACTGTTCCAGATTTAGGGTTTGGCATTAATCCTTTTGGTCCTAATACTTTACCTAATCTACCTACAACACCCATCATATCTGGTGTTGCAACTACAACGTCATAATCAAACCAACCATCATTTTGAATTTTTGGTATTAATTCTTCTGCTCCAACAAAATCTGCTCCAGCTTTTTCAGCTTCATCAGCTTTTGGCCCTTTAGCAAATACTAAAACTCTTTGAGTTTTACCTGTACCATTTGGAAGTACAACTGTACCTCTAACTTGTTGGTCAGCATATTTTGAATCTACACCTAATTTAACATGTAATTCTACTGTTTCATCAAATTTTGTTTTTGGCATTTTTTCTATTAATTGAATAGCCTCTTTAATTTCATATTCTTTTGTTTTGTCTACCATTTCTAGACTCTTTGCATATCTTTTAGATACTTTTCCCATTTTAAAACCTCCTTTGGTATTAGCGGACTTTATTTTTATATTAAGCCCTCCCAATTTAATTTTTTAATAATATTTTATATACAAAAACAATTTCAAATTATTATATTGTGCATTTTTATGAGTTAATCAGGATGAAGGCGTATGTGTATACGTCGAAGTCTGATTAATGAAATAAAAATGTGCAAGATGATGATTTCAAATTGTTTTAATCAACAACGGTAACACCCATAGACCTTGCAGTCCCCTCAACCATACTCATAGCTGTTTCTATTGAAGCTGCATTTAAGTCTGGCATTTTTGTTTCTGCAATTTCTTTTACTTGTGCTTTTGTTATTGTAGCAACTTTTTCCATATTTGGTTTTCCTGAACCTTTTTGAATTTTTATTGCTTTTTTTATTAATACTGCTACTGGTGGAACTTTTGTTATAAAGTCGAAAGATTTATCTTTATAAACTGTTATAACAACAGGTATAATCATTCCAGGTTGATTTGCAGTTCTATCATTAAAGTCTTTTACGAATTGCATGATATTAACACCACTTGAACCTAAAGCTGGACCTACTGGTGGAGCTGGTGATGCTTTTCCTGCTTCTATTTGCAATTTAATAATGTTTGAAATTTCTTTTTCTGCCATGTTTTATGGCACCTCCCTTTTTATTTAACTTTTTGAACTTGTGAAAATTCTAATTCTACCGGTGTTTCTCTTCCAAACATAGATACTAGAACTTTTACTTTATGTTTTTCAGTGTTAATTTCTTGAACTGTACCTACAAAACCTTCAAATGGTCCATTCATTACTTGTACTTGTTCATTTACTTCATAGTCTACATTTACAGGAATGTCTTCAAATCCCATATTTCTGATTTCATCATCAGTTAATGGTATTGGGTCTGTTCCTGAACCTACAAAACCTGTAACTCCTCTTGTATTTCTAACAATGTACCAAGATTGTTCTGTTACTATCATTTTTATTAGTACATATCCAGGAAAAACTTTTTTTAAGTTTGTTTTTCTTTTTCCATCTTTTATTTCTATTTGTTCCTCCATAGGAACTATTATGTCAAAAAAGAAATCTTCTAATTCTCTATTTTTTATTGTTTTCTCTAAGTCTGTTTTTACTTTGTTTTCATAACCAGAATATGTATGCACTACATACCATCTAGCTACCATATCATAATCTTTTTGAGACATTTTTTTAAGCCTCCCTTTATTTTTTATTGGCTATTCATTACTATTTTCTGTATTAGCTTCTTCTGAATTTGTTTCAGATTCATCTGTATTAGATTCTATTTCTTCAGTGTTTGTTTCTTCTGATTCTTTAGTTTCTCCTTCAGTTGTTTCTTCAGAAGTTGTATTTTCTTCTATAGAATTACTTGAAGTTATAACTTCTTTTACTTTGTTTATTCCTTGTTTGTTTATAGCTTCAAAAGCAATATCTAATACAAAAACTATTATAGCAGTTATTAATACAATTGAAACAACAGCTATTGTATTATTTACTAACTGTTTTGGTGTTGGCCAACTTACTTTTTTAAGCTCAGCTTTAAAATCTTTAAAAAAACTTTTTTTATTTTTAGTTTCTTTTTTATTTGTTTCTTTTTTAGCCATTTTTTTCCTCCTTAAGATAGCATGTTTGGGCTATTTAGTTTCTTTGTGTGTTGTACGTTTTTTACAGAATTTACAATATTTAACTATTTCTAGTCTATCTGTGTTATTTCTTTTATTTTTTGATGTCATGTAATTTCTGTTTTTGCATTCTGTGCATTCTAATATGATATTTTCTCTTGGTCCTTTTGCTGCCATTTTATACACCTCCGAATTGTTTAACTT
>CAZBMU010000109.1:0-3777 GCA_964493175.1 uncultured Clostridium sp. | reverse complement strand
GCTGTTATTTTTCCTATTATAGGTACTTCTACTAATTCTTTTTGTGTGTAAAAATCTTTGCTTGAAGTTTTCTTAACTTCTCCTGAACCACCTTTTAATAATCTTAATGTTCTTCCTTTTTTGTCTTGTTTTTTGATATACCCTTTGTCTTCTAATTTAGCTAAGTATCCATGTACTGTTGCAGTTGAACTAAGCCCTACTGCTTTTCCTATTTCTCTAACTGATGGTGGATACCCTTGTGTCATTATTTGTTTTTCGATAAACCTTAATATTGCTTTTTCTCTTTTATTTAATTCTGGTTTTTTTCTTGTGGCCATTTTTATCACTCCTATTTTTATATTTGCAAACATAATATCACACAAACAAAAAAATGTCAAACATATTTTTGACATTTTTTAAAATTTTTTTATATTTTTTAAAAAATATTGTTCTTATTTTTTGCTTATGATATAATGTTTTTGAATTTATAGAAACATGGTGAAAAAGATGAGAAATTTTTTTATTATTCTAATTATGAAAGTAATACATTTATGTTTAAAAATAATGGGTAAAAAAGGTGGTAATCTTTTAGGAAAGATTGCTTATGATTGGAATCCTAATATTTTTAAATTTTTTAAAATTAATTGTCCTGTTATAGCTGTTACTGCAACAAATGGAAAAACAATGACAAATAACGCTATTGGATATACTCTTCAAACTGCTGGAAAAAAAGTAATTAGCAATATTGAAGGTAATAATATGGAAACAGGTTTACTTTCTACTATTTTAAAACACTGTTCTTTAACAGGAAAGATTAAAGCTGATTATTTAGTATTTGAAGTTGATGAAGGATATGTACCAGTTATATTTAAAGACTTTAGATTAGATACGTTAGTTATTCTAGATTTCTTTAGAGATCAATTAGATCGAAATGGAGAAGTTGAATCTCTTATATTAAAAATAAACGACTTCTTGAAAACTTATACTGGTAATTTAGTTTTAAATAATGATGACCCAAATGTTGCAAGACTTGGAATGGCTAACCCAGATAACAAAAATGTTTATTATTTTAGTGTTGATAAATATCAATATGCAACAAAAGAAATTAAAGAAGCTGGTGAAGGCAAATTCTGCCCATTTTGCAATAGTAGATTAGAATATGAATATTATCAGTATTCACACATAGGAAAGTTTAAATGTCCTACTTGTAATTATGGTGATAATGAAATATATAAATTAGCAACTAATATTGATTTAATTAATCAAACATTTGAAGTTGATAATACTTCTTATAAAATAAGATTTAATAGTATTTATCATATTTATAATTTTGTAGCTGTTCTATCTTGTGTAAGTTTATATAATATAGAATCAGAATTTATAAAGAAATCATTTTCAGAATTCATTTTAAATAATGGAAGATCAGAAAAAGTAGAAATTAGAGGAGTACAAACAATTATCAATTTAGCAAAAAATCCTACTGGAAGTAATGTAAGCCTTAGGTCTTTAAATGAAGATAATGAGGAAAAAGAATTATTATTTGTTTTAAATGACAATATGGCAGATGGACTAGATGTATCATGGATATGGGATATTAATTTTGATAACCTAAATAATGTCTCTAGAATAATTACTTCTGGTACAAGAGCTTATGATATTGCAATAAGAATTAAAACATCTGGATTTGATACAAAAAAAATAGAACCTTATTTAAATTTGAATGACGCCGTTGATGCACTTTATAAAACCAATATAAAAAAATATGTAATAGCAAATTATACAGCATTGCAACCAACTAGAAAAGCTTTAGGTTTATAAATACTATTAAATACAAGGAGTTTAACTATGGAAAAAGAATTAAAAATACTATACTTATATCCTGATATTCTAGAATTATATGGAGATTTTGGAAATATACAAGTATTAAAATATAGGCTAGAAAAAAGAGGAATTAAACCAATCGTTATTCCTTATTCTATTGGAGATGATATTCCTAATTTTTCAGAATTTGATTTAGTATTCTCAGGTGGAGGCGCTGACCAAGAACAAGGAATTTTAGCAGAAGATTTAATAAAATATAAAGAAAATATAAAAAAAGCTGTTGACTCTGGCGTATTTTTCTTGTTAATTTGTGGTTCTTATCAATTATTTGGAAAGTATTATAAAGGTGTAGAAAGAAATATAATACCAGGATTAGAAATATTTCCATACTATACAGAAGCAATTGAAGACAGAACGAAAAGATGTATTGGAAATACTGTTATATCTACAAAATTAAATGGAGAAGAATATAAAATTATAGGTTTTGAAAATCATGGTGGACAAACCTTTGATGTAGAAACACCTTTTGGAGATGTTTTATCTGGTTTTGGTAATAGTTTTGGTGACAAAAAAGAAGGATTTTTCTTAGAAAATGTAATTGCTACATATTTACATCGGTCCTCTACTTTCTAAAAATCCAAAATTAGCTGATTATATAATTGAATATTGTTTAAATAAAAAATATAATGAAAAAGTTTCATTAGAACCTTTAGATGATGAATTTGAAGAAAAATGCAGAGAACAACTTTTAAAAGGGATTTAGGGACGCCCCTTTTTTCCCTCTTTTGGGGATTAAGGGACACCCCTTGGCTATTTGGTCAGGGGATGGTGTCCCTTTTTTTATTTATGATTGATTGGAGCGAAAAATATATAAATATAAAAAATAGAAAAGTCCACGTAAGCGACCAAACGAAGCTTTAGCTGAGTGCGAATTGGAGCAATCAACATACTAGTTTTTAAAATTATGGAGATTGCGACACCAAGGACTTGATATTTTTTATATTTATATATTTATTATATTTCAAAAAATCAAATAAAAAAAGGGGTTACCATCCCCTATAAATAGAAAGGGTGTCCCCTAATCCCCAAAAGAGGGAAAAAAGGGGCGTCCCTAAATCCCCATTTATAAATGCATTACTCTTTGTTTTATTTCTTTAGTTTTTCCAACATTCCAGAAATTTTCACCTAAATATCCACATGTACGTCTAACAACTGATAATTTTTTATGATCCTTATTTCCACAATTTGGACATTCCCATTCATTTTCTTTATTTATAATTATTTCTCCATCAAAACCACATTCTAAACAATAATCTGATTTTGTGTTAAACTCTGCATATTGAATATTATCATAAATAAATTTAACAACAGTTTCTAAAGCTTCTAAATTCTTAGTAATATTTGGTATTTCTATATATGAAATACAACCTCCTGTTGATATTCCTTGAAATTCACTTTCAAATGATAATTTAGAAAATGCATCTATTTTTTCTCTAACATCAACATGATATGAATTTGTATAATATCCTTTGTCTGTAATATCTTTAATTGTTCCAAATTTTTCTTTATCAATTCTTGCAAATCTATAACATAAACTTTCTGCTGGTGTTCCATATAATGCAAATCCAATATTTGTTTCATTTTTCCATTTTGTAACTTTATCTTTCATATATTTCATAACTTTAATTGCAAAATCGTGTCCTTCAGGAGTTGTATGTGATACACCTTTTACTAATTTGGTTAATTCATATATTCCTATATATCCAAGTGAAATTGATGAATATCCTCCATAAAGTAATTTATCTATTCTCTCTCCTTTTTTCATTCTGGCTATTGCTCCATATTGCCAGTGTATAGGGCTTATATCTGATGTTGTTCCAAGTAATGAATAATGTCTACACATTAAGGCTTCTTTGCAAAGCTCTAATCTTTCATCAAATAATTGCCAAAACTTTTCTTCATCTCCATCTGCTATAA
>CAZBMU010000108.1:0-3806 GCA_964493175.1 uncultured Clostridium sp. | reverse complement strand
CTGGACATGCACCAAATGGATTATTAAAAGAAAACATTCTAGGAGTAAGTTCTGGGAAACTAAAACCACAATTTGGACAAGCATAATTACAACTATATAACACTGGTTTGTTTCCTACGATATCTATTAAAACCATATTTTCAGCATGCTTTAACGCAACTTCAACAGATTCTGTTAATCTGCTAATAATATTCTCTTTAATAATTAATCTATCTACAACCAATTCAATTTCATGTTTTTTATTTTTATCTATTTTTATGTCATCTTCTCCAAGCTCATAAACATCTCCATCTATTCTAACTCTGACAAAACCTTCCTTTTTAAATCCTTGTAATTGCTTAGTATATTCTCCTTTACGACCTCTGACAATTGGAGCTAAAACTTGAATTCTTGTACCTTCAGGCAATGCCATAATATTATCTATAATTTGGTCAATACTTTGCTTTTCAATTTTTATTCCACAATTTGGACAATATGGTATTCCTATTCGTGCATATAATAAACGAATATAATCATAAATTTCTGTAACTGTTCCAACTGTAGAACGAGGATTTTTTGATGTAGTTTTTTGGTCTATAGAAATTGCAGGAGATAAACCATCTATGCTTTCCACATCAGGTTTTTCCATTAATCCTAAAAACTGTCTGGCATATGAAGATAAACTTTCTACATATCTTCTTTGACCTTCTGCATATAAAGTGTCAAATGCTAAAGAAGACTTTCCGTGAACCAGAAAGTCCAGTAATTACAACAAGTTTATCTCTTGGTATTTCTAAATTAATATTTTTTAAGTTATGTTCTTTTGCTCCTTTTATTACTATATTATTATTCATTTCTTTCTCCTAAAAAATTCCTACTATATTTTCATTTTCATCTATATTAATCTTTTCTGCAGAAGGTATTTTTGGAAGGCCTGGCATTGTAAGTATTTTTCCTGCTAATGCTACTATAAACCCAGCACCTGATTTTAGTTCTACATTTCTTATATGAATATTATAATTATTTGAACATTCTAGATTTTTTGCATCATCAGAAAAAGAATACTGCGTTTTTGCAATACATATCGGTAATTTGCTATAACCTAAATCTTCTATTTTATTTATTTCTTTTATAGCTTCTTCTGTATATTCTACATTTGTAGCACCATATATTTTAGTTGAAACTTTAAATATTTTTTCTTTTATTGAATCATTATCATCATAAATAAGTTTTAATTTAGATGGTTCATTTACTTTTTTTACTATTTTTTCAGCAATATCTATTGCACCATCTCCACCTTTTTCCCATCCATCTATTATTGATAATTCTATATTATTGTTTTTTAATAACTTTTTTAATAATTGTATTTCTTCTAAACAATCTTCAGTATATTTGTTTAAAGCTACTATAACATTTAATCCATATTCATTTTTCAGATTATCTATATGTTTTTCTAAATTATTAAATCCATTTTTTAAACCTTCAATACTTGGTTCTTTTATTTTTTCTTTAGAAATTCCTCCATGGAATTTAATCGCTTTTAAAGATGCAACTATAACTACTACATCTGGTTTTAAGCCTGTTTTTCTACATTTTATGTCTAAAAATTTTTCTGCTCCTAAATCTGCTCCAAACCCAGCTTCTGTAACAACATAATCTGCTAATTTTAGTGCTGTTTTTGTAGCAATTATGCTATTACATCCATGTGCTATATTTGCAAATGGTCCTCCATGAATTATTGCAGGTGTATGTTCTAATGTTTGAACTAGATTTGGTTTAATAGCATCTTTTAAAAGTACTGTCATTGCCCCTTCGGCTTTTAATTGTCTTGCATATATTGGTTTATCATTTTTGTTAAACCCTACTAAAATATTTCCTAGTTTTTCTTTTAAATCTTTTATATTTTCTGACAGACATAATATCGCCATTATTTCAGACGCCACTGTTATATCAAAAATATCCCTTCTAGGAACAATATTTTTTTCATTTGAAAGGCCCGTATTTACCGCTCTTAATTGTCTATCATTTAAATCTAAACATCTTTTAAAAACTACTTTTTTAAATTCTAATTCATTTCCAAAATAAATATGATTATCTATTATACTTGCAAGAAGATTATTCGCTGCTGTCATGGCATGAATGTCACCAGTAAAATGAAGATTAATATCTTCCATTGGAGCAACTTGAGCTCTTCCTCCACCTGTTGCTCCTCCTTTAATACCAAAGACTGGTCCCATTGATGGCTCTCTTAAAGCTAATATTGACTTTTTTCCAATTTTTCTTAATCCATCCGCTATTGCAATGGACATAGTTGTCTTTCCTTCTCCTAAAGGTGTTGGTGTCATTGCTGTAACTAAAATAAGATTTCCATTTTTAATATCTTTTCTTTTTTTTAACATTTTATTAGAAATTTTTGCTTTATATTTTCCATATAATTCAATGTCTTCTTCATTTATATTTATTTTTTTTGCTATTTCTGTAATATTTTCTAATTCTGCATTTCTTGCAATTTCAATATCTGTCATATTTTTCCTCCTTAAAAGATTAAACCTGATATAATCCCAATACTTGCGCCAACAAATACTTGAATAGGAGTATGCCCTAAAACTTCAACTAATCTATCAGAAACTTCTACATTTGTTAATCCTGGTGTTTCAATTAATTTATTTAATAATGTCGCTTGTTTTCCTGCTGCTCTTCTAACTCCACATGCATCATACATAACAACACATGCCATGATTAATGAAACTGCAAATATTGGAGTATCTATTCCTTCATATTTTCCAATTAATGTTGTAATACTAGATACAACAGCTGAATGTGAACTTGGCATTCCTCCAGCTCCTATAATTCTTTTAAAATTGAATTTTTTAGTTGTAACCAAATCATATATAAGTTTAAATGATTGTATTCCAAACCATAATAATAATGGTATATAAATGTATTTATAATTACTCATTACTTTATCCTTTCACATATACATTTAATATTTAAATATATCTATTCTACTTCAAATGGTTTTTCTTCTACTTCTCCATTCTTTTCAATTAAAATTGTAATCTTTTTTTCTGCTTCCTCTAAAATTTTATTACATTCTTTAGATATTTTTATTCCTTCTTCAAATTTAGAAACAGAATCATCTAAATTTAAATTTCCATTCTCTAATTCTTGTACAATTTTTTCTAAATCTTCCATTTGCTCTTCAAAATTTTTTTTCATTTTATACTCCTTATTTTCAATCTAAAGCTAAAGTACTTTTGCTTTTTGATTACCATCACTAAATTTAATGTTTATTATATCTTCTGGTTTTAATTGTTTTTTGCTTTTTATTATATTTCCGTCCTTTTCAGTTATTGTATATCCTCTATATAATGTTTTTAATGGACTTAACGTATCTAATTTTGCAATTAGTTCAATATATTTGCTTTTTTGTTTTTCCTGTTTTGTTTTTATTGAATTTTCTAATTGTTTTATATATGTATCTAATTTTAAATAATTATCATTAATTTTTCTTAATGGTTCTTTGAATACAATACTCGAAGTTACCTTTTCATATCTTAATTTCATTAATTCTACTTTTTTTATAAGTGAATTTCTTAATCTATCTTGATAATTTATAATTTTCTTTTTAACTTCATAATTATCTAAAACAGCAAGTTCAGCTGCTGCAGATGGTGTAGGCGCTCTCAAATCTGCTACAAAGTCAGCAATTGTAAAATCTGTTTCATGTCCCACTGCAGAAATAATTGGTATTTCAGAATCATATATACTATGTGCTACAATTTCTTCATTAAAAGGCCATAAATCTTCTAAAGAACCTCCTCCTC
>CAZBMU010000107.1:0-3879 GCA_964493175.1 uncultured Clostridium sp. | reverse complement strand
AAGGGGTGTCCCTTAATCCCCAAAATAGGGAAAAAAGGGGCGTCCCCTAATCCCTTATTGCTTTTTTATTTTTGGCTTAGAAATAAGTGATGCAATATAACCAAAGAATATAGCAGCAGCAATTCCACCTGCAGATGCTTTAACACCACCTGTAAAAGCACCGACTAATCCGTTTTCCTTTACACCTTCTATAGCTCCTTTTGCTAAATTATATCCGAATCCAGTTAAGGGGACAGTAGCACCGACTACCGTGCAAAATCTACCAAATATTTATATATTCCAATTCCACCTAAAACTGCACCTGTTGTTACAAATATTACTAAAATTCTAGCTGGTGTAAGTTTAGTTTTGTCAATCAATATTTGACCAATAATACAAATAATTCCACCAACTACAAAGCTTTTTAATAATGATGTTATATCAAAAACATTTAACCAATTTATATTCATAATAAAATCGCCCTTTCAAATTTAAATATGTGTTCCTAAATGGACATTTCTATACTAACTGCATGTGCAATTCCAGGAATGCTTTCGCCTTGCGCTGCGGTTGTAGAGTTTGTTAGAGCACCTGTCGCAATTAATAATATTCTATTTAATTTTTTATTTTTTAATTGATTAAATAAATACCCTGAAAAAACTGTACCAGAGCATGCACACCCACTTCCGCCAGAGTGGGTATCTTGTTTTTCTTTATCAAATATTAATACTCCACAGTCATTATAGTTTGATTTTATATTATAGCCTTGAGATTTTAAAATATCTATTGCAATTTCTTTTCCAACATGACCCAAATCGCCACTAATAATTGCATCATAATAACTAGGATTTCTTCCTGTATCTAAAAAATGTGTAATTAAAGTGTCTGAAAATGCAGGTGCCATAGCTGCTCCCATATTATTACTATCAGTTATCCCTAAATCTACTATTTTTCCAGGTGTAATATAAGTTATATATGGTCCATTACCTTCTTTTGATAAAACTGCTGCTCCGGCTCCAGTAACTGTCCATTGACTTGTTTGGGGCCTTTGGTTTCCTAATTCTAATGGAAATCTAAATTGTTTTTCTGCACTACAGAAATGACTAGAAGTTGCACATATTACAGTATTTGCAAATCCTTCAACTGCAATAGCTCCTAGACTTAATGCTTCAGCAAATGTTGAACATGCACCAAATACTCCGAAAAATGGTACATTTTCCTCTCTTAGACCAAAACTAGAAGATATGCATTGATTTAATAAATCTCCTGCAAATATGCAATCTATTTCATTTGTAGAAATACCTGCTTTAGAAATAACTGTATTTACAGTTTCTTTTATTATTTTGCTTTCAGCTTTTTCCCAAGTTTTTTCTCCCCAAAATTCATCATCTAGTGTTTTGTCGAAATATTTAGCAAGTGGTCCATCTGCTTCTTTTGGGCCTACTATACTACTACAATCTAAAATAGTTGGGGGATTATTAAATTTAATTGTTTGTTTCCCTATTTTCTCCAAAAAAATCTCTCCTTTTCATAATTTAATTAAACAAGAGTTATACTTTGTGTTCCAAAAATTAAATATACAATACCTACCAAAATTGAAGCTGAAATACCATATACTAAAACAGGTCCAGCTACTGTAAACATTTTACTTCCAACACCCATTACATAACCTTCAGATTTATATTCCATAGCAGGAGAAACAATTGAATTTGCGAATCCAGTAATTGGAATAAGAGAACCGGCACCAGCGAATTTTCCGATTTTATTAAATAAATTTAGACCTGTTAAAAATGCAGATAGACCTATTAATATGATGGAAACAATTGTACCAGAAGTTTGTGTATTAAATCCACGTTCATTACATATATTAAGAATAACCTGTCCTATTGTACAAATTAATCCGCCAACCCAAAATGAGTTAAAACAATTTTTAAAAATTGGTGAATTAGGAGATTTTTTATCTACATATTCTTTATAGGTTTGTTTAGTTTCTGTAGGATTCATAATTAACCTCCTGAATTTAAGAATTTTTACGATTTAAGTCAACTACAAAACTTAAATCTAAATCTACGAAATATTCAGAAATTTTATTTCCATCAATATTAGCTCTTTGCTCTAATATTTTTATTTCTGAAATATAATCAATTGTTTTAGAAGCTTCATCTATAGCTTTAACAATTGCATCTTTCCAAGAAACGCTTGAGTTTCCTGTTATAATTAAATGTTTTTTTATATCCATATTTAACCTCCACAATAACTTTAAAAATATTATTTACTAAATTTAGAAAAATATACAAAAAATATATTACAAAAATATTACATTAGCATTACTTTTTTGTTAAAAATATTGACTTTTTAGTAAATAAATATAAAATATAAGTAAATTTGATTTTTATGCATGAAAAATATAGGGAAATATCGAAAAAATTCTAAGTATCTTTTTAAATGAAATGCAAAACATAAAAATATAAAAAATAAAAAAAGGAGAAAAAAATGTCAAGTTGTTTAGGGCTATATATTGAAGAAAATCTAATTAAATATGCAAAAGTAACAAAAGACCACGACAAACTAAAAGTGGAATCATTTGGTGTAAAATTTTATGACAGATTAAGTGAAGCAATTCCACAAGTTATAGAAGAAACATATAGCCAAAAAACTCCTATAAGTGTTAATTTATCAGAAGAAATGTACAATTATTTTGATATGTTTGCATTACTTACAAAAAAAGATTTACAAAAAGCAATAAAAACAGAATTTGAATCATATTGCGTAGAAAGAGGATATAACCCTAATGTATTTGAAACAAGATATGCAGTGGTTGACGACCAATTAGATAAAGATAAAATAAAAATAATTCATATTGCTGAAAACAAAATAGAACTTAATAAGAGATTTCAACAATTTGAAGGATATAAGCTTTTAAATGTTTCACCTATGTCAATGTCTATTCCAAATTTATCAGAATTTAAAGAAGATGAAAATTGCATTATTGTTAATATGGAAGACAAAACAACAATTACAACAATATATAAAAGAAAAATTTCTAGCATTGAAGATTTTGACGAAGGTAGTATTGATATTTTAAGTAGAATAAATTCAAAAGAGAATTCTTATTCAAAATCTTATGAAATATGTAAAAATACAACTATATACACATCTGAGGGTAGAGAATTACAAAGTGAAGATACAGGATATTTGGAAGATATTATGCCTACATTATATAAAATAGTAGGAAATGTTAGAAAAATTGTAGAATCAAGTACAGAAAAAATACAAAAAGTTTATCTTACAGGTACATTAGCATTAGTAAATAATGTTGATTTATATTTTCAAGAATATTTACCAGAAACTACTTGTGAAATATTAAGACCTTATTTTTTAGAAGCAATAGGCAATATAAATATTAAAGATTATATAGAAGTTAATTCAGCAATATCTATGGCTTTGATGGGACTAGGCGAAGGTGTTGGAGGAATGAATTTTAGAGCTGCTGCTTTTGCTGATAAGGTTCCAGATTGGCTAAAAATAGAAGTTAATCCTAATAGTAGTAAAGCTCAGCAAAAAAATCTTGGAGGTTTTTTTACATGGGATTTAGGACAAAAGCTAGATAGAACAGAAATTAGCCTAGTAAGAATCGCAAATTCACTATTTTTATTATTAATTATTTATACCTGTTTTTCACTTATGCTTAATAATAAAATGAATGATAAAATGAAAGAAGCACAAAACTCAATAACACAAACTACTAGCCAAATTTCTTTAGCAAATAGTGATAATGAAAAAATAAAGTCTAAAACAAATGATTATTTAAATTTAATTAAAAATATTGAAGATGCAAATGATAGATTAACAGATAGAAATAGAACAAGAAATGCAATTCCTAATTTATTAAATCAACTA
>CAZBMU010000106.1:0-3981 GCA_964493175.1 uncultured Clostridium sp. | reverse complement strand
TATGTTTACCTTCTATTGAATTAATATCAAATGCATGCATTGGCTGACCCATTTCCAACATTACATAGTTTGTTATATCTACAATATTGTTTATACTTCTAACGCCACAAGCTTTTAATCTTTTTATCATCCATTCTGGCGAAGGTCCTATTTTTACATTTTTTACAACTCTTGCAATATAACGATAACATAAATCTGGTGCTGTAATATCAACTTTTAAGCCCTCTAATTCTTTTTTGTTTTCTACTTCCATTTTATCTATGTTTTTTCTTGGATTTTTAAATTCTTTGCCTAAAGAAACTGCTGTTTCTCTCCCTAACCCTTCTATAGATAAACAATCTGGTCTATTAGGTGTAATTTCAAAATCAATAATATCTTCTTTTAAATCTAAAACTTCTACAATATCCTTTCCTATATATTTTTTATAAGATGCTGGCAAAATCATTATTCCTTCTTCATTTTGATCTGGATAATCTGTTTTATCAAATCCAAGTTCACCTATAGAGCACATCATTCCACAAGATTCTACACCTCTTAAAAGACCTTTTTTTATTTTTATTCCACCTGGGAGACTAGAACCATCTTTTGCAATTGGTACAATATCATTTTCTTTTATATTATTCGCACCTGTAACAATTTGAACTATTTCATTTCCAATGTCTACTTTTGTTACAACTAAGTGGTCTGAATCTTCATGCCTTTTTATTTCCAAAATTTTTCCAACAACAACATTTTTTATATCATTTCCTTTTTGTTCTATAGTTTCAACTTTAGAACCTGTCATTGTTAAAATATCTCCTAATTTAATAGCATCTATATTTATATTACTATATTCTTTTAACCATTCTATACTTGCTTTCATTTTTTCCTTCTTCCTTTCTTTTCAACCAAGGGGACGGTCCTTTTGGTTGAACATATTAATTTTTTCTTTACATTTTTTTCAACCAAAAGGACCGTCCCCTTGGTTGAAATTTAAAATTGTTTTAAAAATCTTACGTCATTTTCGAATAGCAACCTCATATCTTCAATTCCAAATTTAGCCATTGCTATTCTTTCTACTCCAAATCCGAATGCAAATCCCGAATATATTTCTGGGTCTATTCCACAGTTTTTAAGCACATTAGGATGTACCATTCCACATCCTAATAATTCTATCCATCCTTCTCCTTTACAAACTCTACATCCTTTTCCTCCACATACAAAACATGATACATCAGCTTCTGCACTTGGTTCTGTAAATGGGAAGTGATGTGGTCTGAATCTTACTTGTGTTTTTTCTCCTAAGCATTTTTTTGCAAACATTTCTAATGTTCCTTTTAAATCTGTCATTGATATATTTTTATCGATAACTAAACCTTCAATTTGATGAAATACAGGTGAATGTGTTGCATCTACACTATCAGAACGATATACTGCTCCTGGACAAATTATTTTTATCGGTGGTTTTGTTTTTTCCATAACTCTTGCTTGAACTGGTGATGTTTGACTTCTTAATAAAATATCTTCAGTAATATAAAATGTATCTTGCATATCTCTTGCTGGATGATCTGGTGGTGTATTTAATTTATCGAAATTATAAATTGATTTTTCTACTTCTGGTCCATCTGCAATTTCATACCCCATTCCTAAAAATATTTCTGAAACTTCATCTATTATTTGAGTTATTGGATGTAATGATCCCAAATTTATTTTTTTGCTTGGTTCTGTAACATCTATATTTTCTGTTTCAAGCTTTTTTAATAATTCTTTTCTTTTTAATTCTTTTTCTTTTTCTTCTATTAAACTGTTAAGTTCATCTCTAACCTCATTTACTAAGCTTCCAATTACTGGTCTTTCTTCTGGATTAATTTTTCCCATCTCTCTTAATACTAATGTTAATTCACCTTTTTTACCTAAGTATTGAACTCTTAGGTCATTTAATTCTTTTAAATCTTCACAGTTTTTTAATTTTTCAATTGAACTTTGCTTAATTTTTAAAATTTTTTCTTTCAATTTTTATCATTCCTTTCTTTTTTACATCAAAAAATCCATTTTATCCTATATTATATAGGACGAAATGGATTTGTATTCCGTGGTACCACCTAATTTTATTAGTAATATTTACTAACCTCATTATAGTTTTAACGGTTCAACCGCTTTTCCCTACTTTATTTTTTTCAAGAAAAGACCTAAAAAGTGAAATTTCTATATATTAAATATTAATGGCTTTCAGCCTAGACCACTTTCTCTTTAAATATTTTAAAATATATATACTTTGCTTTTTAATTAGCTTTTTTAATTTTTTATAATATTATCATATATTTCTTCATTTTTCAATACTTTTTTGATTTTTTTGGTAAAAAATATTGTATTTTTCTGAATATGTGATAAAATATATATGTGAATTTATTTAAATATAAGGGAGAGAGAAAAATGAAAAAAACAATTTTCGTAACATTATTCTTAATATTGATTTTAATAGCCAATGTTACATTTGCTTCTTATAGCACAGTAACTATGGAAGTAGTTGAAGAACCAATATGTACTATACAGATTGGAGATAATTCAAAATTTGAAAAAAAATTAATATCAAAAGATTTACAAAATAAAGAAGTAACACTTCAGTTACAAATAACAAACGAAGAAATAGCAAATAAACCTACTGGAGAAATTGTTTTAGTTATTGATAATTCAAACAGTATGCAAGATTTAGCTAATTCTACTCAAAAAAGAGGAGATTTAATTAGAGCCTCTTCTAAGACCTTAGTTAATCAACTATTACAAGATAATGCTAGTTTAAAAGTAGGAGCAGTAAGTTTTTCTAGTTCTAATCAAAAAAATTCTGAAGGTTATACTACATTAGGAACAGAAAATGATTCAACATTACTTACTAATTTAACATCTGATATTTCTACATTAGAAACTGCAATTGATAATATTACTTATGCTGCAGAAACAGAAGCATCTTATACAAATCTACAAGCAGGTTTAAATAGAGGAAAACAATTATTTTCAAATGAAGACAACAATAAATATCTAATAGTATTAACAGATGGTGTACCTAATGTTATATTAAATAGAAATTCCGTTTTATATGATAATGATACAATATCTGCAACAAAAAGTGAATATCAATCTATTGCAACATCTGGAATAAATGTTATTACAATGCTTACAGGTATACAAAATGGTGAAGCAGATATAAATGATACTATGACATATAATGAATATGTTAATAGCATTTTTGGAACTCCAGAAACTCCTACTGTTGGAAAATTCTACTATATTACTGATGACAAAATAGAAGAAACAATTACTAACGATATTTATAATGCATTAATACCACAGTCTGGTTCATATAAAAATATAACAATAGTAGATTACTTCCCAGCAGAAATTGTAAATAACTTTGATTTTGCTTATGTAAGTAATGCTAATATTGGAAATATTTCAGCAAGTATTGATAAATCAAATAATTCAATTACATGGACAATTCCAGAACTTGCAATTGGACAAACAGCAACAGTTCAATATAAATTAAAATTAAAACAAGATTTTGATAGCTCTATAGTTGGAAAAATACTAAATACCAATGAAAAAGTTGATATAACATATACAGATTTTAATGATGAAGAACAAGATAAAACTTCTGATATAACACCAAAATTAAAACTTAGTGAACCTCCAGCAGTTTTACCAAAAGCAGGTTTAAAAACTATGTTAATTACATTTGGAACAACAGCTTTTGTTGTTTTAGGATATTCATTAACTAGATTAATTATGGTTAATAAAAAAATGAAAAATTAAAACGCATTCTTTCCCCTCTTTTGGGGATTTAGGAACACTTATTCCTTTTTTGGCACTACTCCTTACGAGGAGATGGTGTCATTATTTTTTAATTTATGATTGATTGGAGTGAAAAATAGAAATTGTTAATTATTTGAATGAAGGATGTTCAGGGCAAAATGTATTATATTATTTTTTATTTCATTACTCGGCTCC
>CAZBMU010000105.1:0-3996 GCA_964493175.1 uncultured Clostridium sp. | reverse complement strand
GGACAAATGGGAAATTCAGAAGTTGGACATACAAATATTGGAGCAGGAAGAATTGTATACCAAGAATTAACTAGAATTACCAAATCAATAGAAGATGGAGATTTTTTTACAAATACAGAATTTATAAATGCTATTGATAACTGTAAAAAACATAACTCAAAACTTCACATCTTAGGATTAGTTTCTGATGGAGGAGTTCATAGTCATAATAGACATTTATATGGCTTATTGGAAATGGCAAAAAGAAGAGATTTTGAAAATGTTTATATACATTGTTTCTTGGATGGTAGAGATACACCACCTGCATCTGCGGAGAGTTATATATTAAAATTACAAGATAAAATAAAGGAAAAAGAAGTTGGAAAAATTGCAACAATAGCAGGTAGATTCTATAGCATGGATAGAGATAAAAGATGGCAAAGAATTCAAAAAGCTTATGATGCAATGGTAAAAGGAGAAGGTATAAAATCTGGAAATGCAGTAGCTGCAATAGAAAATTCTTATCAAAAAGAGGTCTTTGATGAATTTGTAGAGCCAATTGTAATATGTAATGGTGATGAGCCAGTTGCAAAAATAGAACCAAATGATTCTGTAATATTCTTTAATTTCAGACCAGATAGAGCAAGACAAATAACAAGAGCATTAGTAGATAAAGAATTCAATGAATTTGAAACTAGAAAAGATTTGAATTTATATTATGTATGTTTTACAAGTTATGATGAAACAATGCCAAATGTGCATATTGCATTTGAAAAAGAACAGTTAAAAAATACATTTGGAGAAATTGTAAGTAATTTAGAATATAAACAATTAAGAATAGCGGAAACAGAAAAATATGCTCATGTAACATTTTTCTTTAATGGTGGAGAAGAAAAACAATACACAGGAGAAGACAGGATTTTAGTACCTTCACCAAAAGTGGAAACTTATGATTTAAAACCAGAGATGAGTGCTTATGAAGTTACAGATAAAATTGTAGAAGCAATTGAAAATGATAAATATGATGTAATAATACTAAATTATGCAAATAGTGATATGGTAGGACATACAGGAAATCTCGATGCAGCAATCAAAGCAGTTGAAGCATTAGATAAATGTATAGGAAGAGTAGTACCATTAATTGAAAAGAAAAAAGCAAATTTACTAATTACTGCTGACCATGGTAATTCTGAACAAATGATAGATTATAAAACAGGAGAGCCACATACTGCTCATACTACAAATCCAGTACCACTTATAGCAATTACTGACAATGAAAGTTTAAAATTAAAATCTGGAGGGAAATTAGCAGATTTAGCTCCAACTTTGCTTGACTTAATGAATATTGAAAAGCCAGATGAAATGACAGGAATAAGTTTATTAGATAAGGAATAAAAAATATGTTAAATCATACAAAAAAAATAAAAGAAATATATGAAGTAATACAAAAAATGTTGTTTTATATGATACCAGAAAAATGGGATAAATTGTTTTTATATAGTTCTGTTATAGAATTAAATAAAAATAAATCTTCAGGAGAATTATATTTTTATTATATTCCTAAAGGAATATTAAGAAAAAAAACTGTAAATGTATATGAAATACCTAATAAATTTAATATAGATGAAAACGAATATTTAAATTTGGTTAAAATGTTATATGAGAAAATAAAAGAATTACATGAAGAATTTAAAAAAACAGATTCTGGAAATATTTGGTCTAATATAACTATTACAATTCAAAATTTTAGATTTAAAATTGAATTTAACTATGATGATTTAACAAATGACAATTATAATAGTTATGAAAGACATATAATATGGAGATATAAAAACTTAGGAATTAATCCTGAGCAGATGAATAAAAAAGATAAAGAAATTATTAATAGATATTTATCTGATATTAGACCTAATATAAGGCAAGAAGTATATGAGGTAGGAATTTATATAAAAGATATTGAAAATATGGTTGCATTTAATAATACAGAAGAATATGAAAAAAATCAAGAAGATAATAATTTAGAAGAACAAAAAAAAATAAAGAAAGAAATAGCAAAAACAAAAAGGAAAAATCAAATTTTATTATCAGAAGATGAAATTGATTAAATAATTATTTATTATTGGAGGAAGCGAAAATGATTTATTCAAAAGAATTAGAAAATATGTGTCAAGTAGCAAAAGGAGTAGACCATGGTCCGGCACCAATTCCTGAAGAAGGTAAATGGATAAAAGCTAAAGAAATAAAAGATATATCAGGATTAACACATGGAATAGGGTGGTGTGCACCTCAACAAGGTTGTTGTAAATTAACTTTAAATGTAAAAGATGGAATTATTCAAGAAGCATTAATAGAAACAATAGGATGCTCAGGTATGACACATTCAGCTGCAATGGCAGGTGAAATATTAACAGGAAAAACTTTATTAGAAGCATTAAATACAGATTTAGTATGTGATGCTATTAATGTTGCTATGAGAGAATTATTTTTACAAATTGTATACGGAAGAACACAAACTGCATTTTCAGAAGGAGGTCTACCAGTTGGTGCTGGCCTAGAAGATTTGGGAAAAGGGCATACAAGCCAGGTTGGAACAATTTATTCAAGTACTTTAAAAGGACCTAGATATTTAGAATTAACAGAAGGCTATATAGTTGAATTAGGATTAGATAAAGATGATCAAATTATAGGTTATAAATATGTACATATTGGAAAAATGATGGAAAATATCAAAAAAGGAATTGAACCAATGGAAGCAATTGAAAAAGCTTCTGGTACTTATGGTAGATTTGACGAAGCTGTTAAGAAAATAGATCCAAGGGAGGAATAAAAAATGGGAGTAACATTTGAAAGTTATGAAAGAAGAATAGAACAAATAAAACCAGTTATGGAAAAATATGGTATAAATAGTTTTGAAGATTCATTAAAAATATGTACAGATAAAGGATTTAATCCATATGAAATTGTAAAAGGAGTTCAACCAATATGTTTCGAAAATGCAGCTTGGGCATATACGGTTCGGTGCAGCAATAGCTATAAAAAAAGGTTGTACAAAAGCATCTGATGCAGCAAAAACAATAGGAGAAGGTTTGCAAGCATTTTGTATACCAGGTTCTGTTGCAGATGATAGAAAAGTTGGATTAGGACATGGAAATTTAGCATCTATGTTATTATCAGAGGAAACAAAATGTTTTGCATTTTTAGCTGGACACGAAAGTTTTGCAGCAGCAGAGGGTGCAATAGGGATTGCAAAATCTGCTAATAAAGTTAGAAAAGAACCTCTAAGAGTAATTTTAAATGGACTTGGAAAAGATGCAGCTCAAGTAATATCAAGAATAAATGGATTTACATATGTTAAAACAGAATTTGATTATTTTACAGGCAAAGTTGAAATTGTTGAAGAAATTCCATACTCAGAAGGAGAAAGAAGTAAAGTTAGATGCTATGGTGCAAATGATGTAAGAGAAGGTGTTGCAATTATGTGGCTAGAAGATGTTGATATTTCAATTACAGGAAATTCAACAAATCCAACAAGATTCCAACATCCAGTAGCAGGTACATATAAAAAAGAAAGATTTGAAAATGGAAAAAAATATTTTTCTGTAGCATCAGGAGGAGGAACAGGAAGGACACTTCATCCAGATAATATGGCTGCAGGCCCAGCATCTTATGGTATGACAGATACAATGGGAAGAATGCACTCAGATGCACAATTTGCAGGTTCTTCATCTGTACCAGCCCATGTAGAAATGATGGGATTAATTGGAATGGGAAATAATCCAATGGTTGGAGCTACAGTAGCAGTAGCTGTTGCAGTAGAAGAATCAATGAGGAATTAGAGAGGACGTTCTTTCCTTTCCTCTTTTAGGGATATGGGGACACTCCTTTCTTTTTTGGCACTACTCCTTACGAGGAGATGGTGTCATTATTTTTTTATTTAATCGTTCATTTCGTTTAAAAAGAACTTGTAAATTATTAAATAGCGCCTCTTTCATGCTCAAAATGTATTATATTATTTTG
>CAZBMU010000104.1:0-4037 GCA_964493175.1 uncultured Clostridium sp. | reverse complement strand
ACTCTTTGTCTCATTTCAGAAGCAGCAGCATTTGTAAATGTTACAACTAGCAATTTGTCTATATCTACATTTTCATTTAAGATCTTGTTTATAATTCTTTCTACTAAAACTGCTGTTTTACCACTACCAGCTGCTGCTGCAACTAATATATTAGAGCCTTTTTCATAAATGCTATCAATTTGTTCCTTTGTCCAATTCATATTTCCTCCAAATTTGCCAATGTTGCCAATGGGGTCGGGTTTAAATGGTAAATTTTATTTTTTATAGTTATATCATATTTTGAGGTTTAACTCAAGTGTGATTTGAATTTATATACTTTATTGCCTGCAATTTTATATGCTAAAAAACAAGTGAAAAAAGTAGAAAAAAAGAATAGGATTTAAAAATATAAAATATTAGCTAGATAGCATTTTACTATCTAGCTATAAAAAAATTATTTTGCTGTAAAATATCCTGGATTTGATGTTCCACCATCTATGTGGGCATAAGTATAATCTCTATGATTTGAATCATAAGCTGTTCCATTTCCTCCTATCAACAAATTGCATTGAGAAAACATTGTTTTTGCCCAATCATACTCATAATGAAGTTTGCTTGTATTCCAATTATTTCCATATATCGTTTTTAATTTACGGCATTTATTAAACATACCAGACATACTAATAACATTATTCGTACTAAAGCTACTTAAATCCAGTTCGGTTATTTCACAATATCTAAACATTTCACTCATACATGTTACATTACTTGTATCAAAAGAGTTTAGTCCTGTTATTTCATTTAAACGAGGATATTCAAAAAAATCGTCATCCATATAAAACATACACTCCATACTTATTACATTACTTGTATCAAAATTACTTACATCTATGCTTGTTAAACTTGCACAATCACTAAACATACGACTCATATCAGTAACATTTGTTGTATTTATATTTTCAATATTCTCTATAGAAGTTATATTACATAGTCCGCAAAACCAACTTGATGTATCTGTAGGTATAATTTCGTTTAATATATCTACTTTAATAATATCATAATTATAAGACCATTCTATATTATCATAATAATTAGTATTTTTTATATTTCCATAATTTTCTGATACTTTTGTTGTATCAATATCTCCTTCATTATTACTAAATACTAATGTTCCATCATTATAAAGTGCAACAAATATATCATCAGGTATAATTCCACTTTCATCTTTCGTTACTTTTCCTTTTTTTGTTACTTTATATACATTTTTCGTATCTTTAAATTCTACTTTTAATATACTATTTCCACTAACAGTAGTTTTATTATTTCCTACTGAATCATCTAGTTCATCTTGTAAATCCTTTCTTTCTACATTGCCACCAAGATTTTTCACAGCAACTGATACATAAGCTAATTCTACTTGTTCTTTTTCTTGTTCTACTATTGTCTCATCTTTTGCTTGCCTTGATTTTGTAAGTAAACCATTTTCTCCAGTTAACGTCACTATACTTATTCCTGCAAGAATTAGCAGGATAATTATAGTTATAACTAAAGCTATAAGTGTTATTCCGGCTGTTGATCCTCTTTTAATTTTCCTGTATTTTAAGACTTTTTCCATCGTATCTTCCTCCTCGTTATTTATATACAAAAAAGCCATATCTTTCGTGTCATATTTTCATCTTTTGTTACTCCTTTTATATAAATTAATATATCTAAATTATATATTAAGTTTTTTTGTTTTGCAATATTTTTTTATTTTAAAAAAATATTCTATTCCTCTACTTCTTCAAATTGAGAATTATAAAGTCCTGCATAAAATCCTTGCTTTTCTAATAACTCTTCATGTTTTCCTTGTTCTACAATATCTCCGTGATTCATAACTAATATTAAATCTGCATTTTTTATTGTTGAAAGTCTATGTGCTATTATAAAACTTGTTCTTCCTTGCATAAGAGTATCCATTGCTTTTTGAATTTCAATTTCAGTTCTTGTGTCTATAGAGCTTGTTGCTTCATCTAATATTAGTATTTTAGGGTCTGCTAAAATTACTCTTGCAATTGTTAGTAATTGCTTTTGCCCTGCTGATACATTGCTAGATTCTTCATTTAATATTGAATTATATCCATTTGGTAATGTTTTTATAAAATGATGAACTCTTGCTGCTTTTGCTGCCCTTATAACTTCATCATCTGTTGCATCTTCTTTTCCATATTTTATATTATCTTTAACTGTACCACTAAATAACCATGTATCTTGAAGTACCATTCCAAACATTTTACGTAAATCTCCACGAGTGAAGTCTTTTATATTGTGTCCATCTAGTTTAATTTCGCCTGAATTTACATCATAAAATCTCATTAATAATTTTACAATAGTTGTTTTTCCTGCACCTGTAGGTCCTACTATTGCTATTTTTTGTCCTTCTTTTATTTTACTATTAAAGTTGTTTATAATTGTTTTATTTTCATCATAACCAAATTTAACATTATTAAATTCAATATTTCCTTTTATTCTTGAAACATCAATCTCACTTTTTAAAGTTTCAATTTCTTCAGGTTGTTCTATAAATTCAAATATTCTCTCTGCAGCTGCTATCATTGCTTGTAACATTGCAGATATTTGCGCAAGTTGGTTTATTGGATGTGTAAATTGTTTATTATATTGTATAAAACTTTGTATATTTCCAACAGTTATAGTTCCTTGTATTGCTAAATATCCTCCCGCCACTGCTACTCCCACATATCCTATATTTGAAATAAAATTCATAACAGGAAACATTAAACCAGATAAAAATTGAGATTTCCATCCTGAATGATATAACTCATTGTTTGCTTTTTCGAAATCTTTTTTGGCTTTTTCTTCTCCATTAAATACTTTTACTATATTTAAACCACCATAAATTTCTTCAACCCTACCATTTACAGTAGCTAAATAATCTTGTTGTTTTTTAAAATATTTTTGAGATTTTCCAACTATTGTTTTTACAACCAGACCAGAGATTGGAAGAATAATTAAAGATATTAATGTCATCTGCCAACTTATAGAAAACATCATTATTAAAATTCCAACTATTGTACAAATTGATGTTATTATTTGAGTTATACTTTGGTTTAAATTTGCACTTAATGTATCAACATCATTTGTGATAATAGACAAAACTTCTCCATGTGTTTTCGTGTCAAAATATTTCATTGGAAGTTTATTAATTTTAACTGCAATATCATTTCTAAGTTTATATGTAAGTTTTTGGGAAATCCCTGTCATTGTAAAGCCTTGTACAATTGAAAAAATTGCACTAATAACATATAGGCTTAATAATGTTAATAAAATCTGTCCTATTTTTCCAAAATCGATTCCAGTTCCACCAGATAATTTTGATACTAATCCATTAAAAATTTCTGTTGTTGCATTTCCAAGTATTTTAGGCCCTATAATTGTAAAAATTGTACTTCCAATAGCAAATATAAAAACAATTAAAAGCTTAAATTTATATCCTACTAAATAGTTATTAATTAACTTTTTAGTTGTGCCTTTAAAGTTTTTAGCTCTTTCCGTTGTCATATGTCTTGGCATAATTAATCCTCCTCTCCTTGTTTATTTACTAACAATTCCTCTTCTGAAAGTTGTGACAATGCAATTTGTTTATATGTTTCATTATTTTTCATTAATTCTTCATGTGTTCCTATTCCTACTATCTTTCCTTCGTCTAAGACTATTATTTGGTCAGCATTTAGTATTGTACTTATTCTTTGTGCTACAATTATAACTGTTTTATTTTGTGTTCTTTTCTTTAATGCTTCCCTTAAGTTGCTATCTGTTTTAAAATCTAATGCTGAAAAACTATCATCAAATACAAATATTTCAGGATCTTTTGCAATTGCTCTAGCTATAGATAAACGTTGCTTTTGCCCTCCAGATACATTTGTTCCTCCTTGAGCTATAGGTGATTTGTATTTTTCTTTCATAATTTCTATAAATTCGGTTGCTTGTGCTATTTCTGCAGCTTCTATCATTTTTTCATCTGACATATTTTCATCTGAATATTTTATATTTGATTCTAT
>CAZBMU010000103.1:0-4105 GCA_964493175.1 uncultured Clostridium sp. | reverse complement strand
ATAATGAATAAAAAACAATTAGTAAAAATAATTATAGCACTAATATTGTTTATTACAGCAATTTGTGTAAAATTTAATAATGAATTAATAAATAAAATATTTTTTATAGCAAGCTATATAATAGTTGGAATTGAAGTTTTAAAAGAGGCCGTTGAAAACATTTTCAAAGGAGAATTTTTTGATGAAAACTTTTTAATGACAGTTGCAACTATTGGAGCATTTGTTATAGGAGAATGGCCAGAAGCGGTTTGTGTAATGCTATTTTATCAAATAGGAGAATTCTTTGAAGATTATGCTGTTGACCATTCTAAAAAATCAATATCAAATTTGATGGATGTTAGGCCTGACTTTGCAAATGTAATTAGAAATGAAGAAACAATAAAAGTAAATCCTAATGAAGTAAAAATAAATGAAATCATAATTGTAAAACCAGGAGAAAAAATACCTTTAGATGGAATTGTAGTGGATGGTAGTTCAAGTTTAGATACAAAAGCTTTAACAGGAGAAAGTTTACCAAAAGAAATTACAGTAAATGAACAAGTTTTAAGTGGTTGTATAAATTTGTCAAGTGTTATAAAAATAAAAGTAACAAAAGAATATGGAGAATCAACAGTAAATAAAATATTAGATTTAGTAGAAAATGCAAGTAGCAAAAAAGCTAAAGCTGCAAATTTTATAACAAAATTTGCAAAATATTATACACCAACAGTTGTAATTATCGCATTATTTTTAACTATAATACCTCCATTTGCTTTAAAAATGGGAGTGTTTTCAGAATGGCTTTATAGAGCATTAGCATTTTTAGTTGTATCTTGTCCATGTGCACTAGTAATATCAATTCCACTTAGCTTTTTTGGAGGAATTGGAGGAGCATCAAAAAAAGGAATTTTAATAAAAGGTGGAAACTATTTAGAAGCATTAGCTAACACAGAAACAGTAGTATTTGATAAAACAGGAACTTTAACGAAAGGTGTATTTGAAATTGAACATGCAAAGTCTGAAAATATATCAAATGAAGAATTATTAGAAATTGCGGCATATGCAGAATGTTATTCAAATCATCCAATTTCAAAATCTGTTAAACAAGAATATGGAAAAGAAATAGATGAAAACAAAATAGAAAAAATAGAAGAAAAATCTGGATATGGAATTATTGCTAAAATATGGAATAAAGACATCTTAGTTGGAAATGAAAAATTGATGTCAGAAAATAATATAAAATTTGAAAAATGCACAAAAATAGGAACAACTCTATATGTTTCAGTCAATAACGAATATATTGGGCATATAACAATTTCTGATAAAATAAAAGAGGATGCAAAAGATACAATATTAAAATTAAAAAACATTGGAATTAATCAAACTATAATGCTTACAGGAGATAGAAAAAATGTAGGAGAACAAGTAGCCAAAGAATTAGGAATAGACAAAGTATATACAGAACTTTTACCAAATGAAAAAGTGAATAAAGTAGAAGAAATGTTGAAAACATATAGTAAAAAAGGAAAATTAGTATTTGTAGGAGATGGGATAAACGATAGCCCTGTGCTTGCAATATCAGATATAGGTGTTGCAATGGGAGGACTTGGATCAGATGCAGCAATAGAAGTGGCAGATATTGTAATAATGACAGATGAACCATCAAAAATAATAGATAGTATAAAAATATCAAGAAAAACAATGAGAATTGTAAAAGAAAATATAGTATTTGCAATAATGGTGAAAGTAGTTATTTTAATACTAAGTGCTTTCGGCTTAGCCACAATGTGGGAAGCTGTTTTTGCAGATGTTGGTGTAACAATAATTGCAATAATAAATAGTTTTAGACTATTGAAAAGAAGATTTTAGTTTTTGGGAGGAGAATATGAGCAAACTAGTTTTAATTGATGGAAATAGTATCATGAATAGAGCGTTTTATGGAATTATGGGAAGTAAGATGCTTACAACAAAAGATGGAAAATATACAAATGCTGTATATGGCTTTTTAGCTATTCTTTTTAAACTATTAGAAGATACAAATCCTGAGTATATAGTGGTAGCATTTGACTTAAAAGCTCCAACTGCAAGACATAAGCTATATGAAGGTTATAAAGCAAATAGAAAAGGTATGCCAGATGAACTTGCTGAGCAAATGCTTATTATTAAAGAAATTCTAACTGCTATGAATATTGATATTGTTGAAATGGAAGGTTATGAAGCTGATGATGTTCTTCGGAACATTATCAAGATATGGTGAAAAACATGGGTTAGATGTTACAATTTTATCTGGTGATAGAGATACATTTCAACTTGCAACAGATAAAGTTACAATTAGAATTCCTCATACAAAAGCTGGAAAAACAGAAACAGATGAATATAACAAAGAAAAAATTATAGAAAAATATGGAATAGAGCCTAAACAATTAATAGATGTAAAAGGTTTACAAGGTGATAGTTCTGATAATATACCAGGTGTTCCAGGTGTTGGTGAGAAAACTGCACTATCTTTAATTCAAAAATATGGTTCAATCGAGCATTTGTATGAAGAAGTAGAAAATGGAACAGATGATTTAAAAGGTAAACAAAGAGAAAAAATTGTAGATAATAAAGATTTAGCATTTATGTCTAAAACTTTGGGAACAATCAATTTAGAAGTTCCAATAGAAGATACATTAGAGAATTTTAAAGTTGAAGAATGGGACAAGCAAAAAGTTTTGGAGCTTTTTAAAGAACTTAATTTTAAAAGATATATAGAAAGATTTTCCTTAAATAGCGAAAATATATCAGAAAGTAATAAAAACAACATTGAAGAAATGTATAAAAAGGTTGATAAATCTAAAGAAAATTTAATAGAATTAATTAAAGAGCAAAAAGAAATGACATTTTATTTATCAACAATTAAAGATGAAAATCCAGAAAAAATAATAAAAGAAAAAATATCAGGAATTAGTATATACAATCCAAAGGAAAATGAATCAAGTTTTATAAAATTAGATAGTGAAAATTCGATACAAGAATTTAAAGAAATATTCGAAGATAATGAAATTAAGAAAATAAGTATTGATTTAGGAAAAACATATATTTTATTAAAACAGGAAGGAATAAATTTAAAAGGGATTAGTTACGATATAGCAATTGCATCATATATATTAAATCCTACAAATAACAAGTTAAATATAGAAAACTTAATGGCAGGTTATTTAGAATTATATGTTGAAGAATTAATAAAAGAAAAGCCAGAAGAACAACAAATTAATTTATTTGATAATATAAACAATCAAACTGAAGCAACTGCGCAAAATGAAATAGAAAAATATTTGCTTTATTGTTTTTCTATTTCAAAAATAAAAGATGTTACTTTAAAGAAATTAGAAGAAACAAATAGTTTAGAATTATTTAATAATATTGATATGCCTACAGTAGAAGTTTTATCAGATATGCAATGGAACGGAATGTATGTTGATGAAGAAGAATTAAGTAAATTTGGAGAAGAACTAACATCAAAATTAGAAAAACTAACAAAAACAATTTATGAATTAGCAGGAGAAGAATTTAATATAAATTCTACAAAACAACTAGGAGAAATTCTTTTTGAAAAAATGAAATTACCAGTTATAAAGAAAACAAAAAGCGGATATTCTACAGATGTAGATGTTTTGGAAAAATTAAGAAGAGAAGACCCTATAATAGAACACATTTTAGAATATAGGCAACTTATGAAACTAAACTCAACTTATGTAGAGGGATTAAAACCATATATAAATCCTAAGACAAAAAGAATACACTCATTTTTCCATCAAACAATAACTGCAACAGGTAGAATAAGCTCAACAGAGCCAAACTTACAAAATATACCAACTAGATTTGAACTTGGAAAAAGAGTAAGAAAGGTGTTTGAACCTGAAGATGGAAAGATTTATATAGATGCAGACTATTCACAAATAGAATTAAGAGTATTAGCATCAATTTCAGAAGATGAAAATATGATAGAAGCATTTAAAGAAGGTCAAGACATTCATAAACAAGCAGCATCAAAAGTATTTAAAACACCAATAGATGAGGTGACAAAAGAACAAAGAAGTAATGCAAAAGCAGTAAACTTTGGAATAGTATATGGAATAAGTGA
>CAZBMU010000102.1:0-4136 GCA_964493175.1 uncultured Clostridium sp. | reverse complement strand
CTGTCACTATTTTTGCATCGTCCAGTATTGGTGAGCAGTTATTCGGTTGGGCAGACCTAAGATGTATGGAAGAAGTAATTACAAGAAGATTAAAACATTCAATAGAAAATCCAAAAGGAGGGTTTGGAGAATTGCCAGATGCAATATTTGCAGATGGAGGAATAACCCAAATAAGAGCTACAAAAAAAGCTATAGAAAAATACAATTTAAATATACCTGTATTTGGAATGGTAAAAAATGATAAACATCAAACAAGAGCTTTAATGGATGAAAATAGAAATGAACTTGAAATATCTGAAAACTTAATGAACTTAATAACAAGATTTCAAGATACCGTACATGATACAGCAATAATTTATCATAGAAAACTACGTGATAAATCAGTAACAAAATCTGAATTAGATGATATTAAAGGAATTGGTGAAGCCAAGAAAAAAGAATTAATAAAACATTTTGGAAGCCTAGAGAAAATAAGAAATGCTAAAATAGAAGAATTAATTGAAGTAAAAGGAATAACAAAAGAATTAGCAAAAAGAATAAAAGAAAAAATATAAAAAGAGAAGCTTAGTTGCTTCTCTTAATTGTTCCAAGAGCAAGTCCAGGTGGGAATGCTCTTTTAAAAGGTAAAACATACATAAAATAGTGATACAGTAGCATAGAAAATCCTGCTACTAAAGCAACTAAACCTACGATGAAAACTTTTTTCATGTTTACCTCCTTAATGTAAAAAAGGGGAATCCCCATTAATTTAGCTAATATATATTATATCATAAAAATAAAAGAAAAGCAAAAAAACAGTCATAAAATAAAAACTACTGCATATAAATATTAGTATATAGTTTGTATAAGGGGGATTTTTATGGAAATTGCAAAAGATGAATTTTTTAAAATAAGATATGATACAAAACTGGACAGGCTAGTAATAAAAAAAGAAGAAGGAATGCAAAAGATAATTAAAAATATAAGAAAACATAAATTAATAACAAGTGTGATAACAACATTTATAATTTTTTCAACTTTAAATTTATTTATGATTTATAGTTTTATGAAAATATTACAAAATGTATAAAATAAAAAGAAGATAAATAGGATATAACCTATTCATCTTCTTTTTTATCATCTTTATCTTCAGATTCTTTTTTTTCTTTTTTAGATTCTTTTGGAATTACAATATTTTTAGGTCTTTCTTCAGTAGTTTTAGGTTTAGTTGTATGTTCATAAACAGGAGAAATATCTAAATTAGAACCATCACCAGAAACAACCTCTATATCTTTTTTATCATCCATAAAAAAATACCTCCGTTTGCTTTTTTTTATAATAACACATAAAAGCTAAAAGTGCAAGAAAAATATTGACATATTCGTATTTTTTTGACATAATATAATAACTATAGTTTAAAATAAGAAGGGATAAAAATGGAAATAAATGAAAAAAAATCAATAATAGAGGCAATACTTTTTGCAGCTGGAAGAGAAGTTACAAAAAAAGAATTAATGATAGCATTAGAAATATCTGAACAAGATATAGATACTATAGTAAAAAATATGCAAGAAGAATACAAAAATGAAAATAGAGGAATAGAATTAATTGAAGCAGACAATACATATCAATTATGTACAAAAAAAGATTTATATGAATATATATATCCAATTTTAGATAAAAGAAGTAAACCAAATTTATCAAATGCAGCATTAGAAACTCTTGCAATAGTAGCTTATAATCCAAAAATAACAAGAGCTGAAATAGAAAATATTAGAGGAGTATCAGCAGACGCATGTGTTTATAAATTATTAGAATATGGGTTGATTGAAGAAGCAGGAAAATTAGATTTACCAGGAAAACCTATGTCTTATAAAACAACAAATACTTTTTTAAAATTGTTTGGATATACATCATTAGAAGAATTACCCGAACTACCGAGATACAAATTAGATGAAAACAAACAAATAGTAATAGATGATTTAGTTGAGGAGGAAGAAAAATGAAATTATCACAAACAGGAATGGGTACAGTTAAATTAAATAATATAGATGAAATGTATCCAGGGCAAAGTATATTATTACAAACAGGTCAATTAGTGCAATATGGAGCAGGTTTATTTGGATATAATACAGTTCCATTATTAGTTAGAAGAAAAGTGGAACAAATTATTGTAGAAACATTAAACAAATTTGGCTGTATAGAAGTTTTATTACCAGTATTACAACCAGACACAATATGGAAGAATTCAGGAAGATATGAACACTATGTAAATGACGGAACAATGCTAATTACAGAATCAAATAAAGGAATTTTTTGTTTAGCACCAACAGGAGAAGAAGCTGTACTTGAGTTTGCAAGAGAAAAGTTAAAATCATATAAAAACTTGCCAGTAACATATTATCAAATAGGAGAAAAGTTCAGAAATGAAATAAGAACTAGAGGATATTTGTTAAGAGGAAAAGCATTTCCAATGTTAGATGCATATAGTTTTGACAAAGACGAAAAAGGAATGGAAAAATCTTATGAAAATGCAAGAAATGCATTTTTAGAAATATTTGAGAAACTAGGAATGGATGTTATACCAATTGTTGCAGATAATGGTGCAATGGGAGGAAAAAAATCTGAAGAATTTATGCTAATATCAGACCAAGGAGAAGATAAAATACTATATGATGAAAAAACAGGAATAGGTCTAAATACAGAAATATTAGAAAGAGAAGATTATAAAGAATATTTAAAAGAAGAATATGGAATAGAAGATATATCAAATTTTAAAGAAATAAGAACAATGGAACTTGGTCACATATTCCAATTAGGAACAAGATATTCTGAAATGATGAATGGAAAATTTACAGACCAAGATGGAAAAGATTCACTATATTATATGGGATGTTATGGAATAGGTGTAAGCAGAACAGTAGCAGCTTTATATGAGCAATGTTTAATAAATGATGAAAAATGGGGACCTTGTGGATTTTATTTACCTGAAAATATTGCACCTTTTAAATATCAAATAATTCCAAAAATGGATGATGAATCAAAAGTAAGAAAAGCAGAAGATATTTATAAAACACTACAAGAAAAAGGTGTTGGAGTTATATTAGATGATAGAGAAAATATAAATATAGGAGCTAAAATAAAAGATTGTAAAGTATTAGGAACACCAAATTTGATTGTTTTAGGAGATAAATTTGATGGAGAAAATATCGAAATTGAAAATACTAAAACTGGAGAAAAACAAATTAAGGATTTGGAGACGTTCTTTTAGAGTTTTTCGACCAAATCGAACCAGTCTCCATTGGTCGAAAAATTCTTCACACAAAAAACACATTTTGAATACTATTTAGTAATATTTTGCATATAAACTACTAATATATAAAAAAGATAGGAGTGGTTTATATGCAATATGAAAAAAATCAAACTACAAATTTAATAGAAATGACTAATGTATTAGACTATGATAAAAAGATAGAAGAAGAAAGCAAAACATTTCAAAAAATAATGTTTATATATAAAATGGCAATAAAAGAAATAAATACTAAAATAGAAATAATGCAAGAACAATTTAAATTTTTATATAATTATGATTTAATAGACCATATAGATTTTAGAATTAAAGCACCAAAAAGCATAATAAATAAAATGAAAGATAAAAATTGTAATTTAACATATAAAGACATGATTAAAAATATTAATGATATTGCTGGTGTTAGAGTAGTTTGCCCTCTAAAAAAAGATATTTATTCAATTAAAAATTTAATTCAAAGGTTACCAGGTATAGAAACAATTAAAGAAAAAGATTATATTAAAAATCCAAAAGAAAGTGGGTATTCTGCATACCACCTTATTTTGCATGTTCCGGTAATGCTTACACAAAAAATAATTTATGTGAAAGTTGAAATACAAATAAAAACAATTGCAATGGACTTTTGGTCAAATATAGAACATAAAACAAAATACAAACCAGAAAAAAAGCCTAGTAAACAAATTTCTAAAGAATTATTAAATTGTGCTAAGATGATAAACAAACTAGATGAGAAAATAATGTTGATAAGAGAATAAATATAAAAGAAGGATTTATGTAAAATACGTCGAATAATATAAATATGTAAATTTATTTGTGGAAAGTGGGGTAAAAATGCCAAGATATAGTG
>CAZBMU010000101.1:0-4411 GCA_964493175.1 uncultured Clostridium sp. | reverse complement strand
TGTTCTTTCTAAAACAGAATGAACTGCATCAACTATCATCATAGCCGGTTCTATTAATGCTTCTAACATTTCACTTGAATAAATATTTAATGTTTTTGGAAGCCCTGTACTTAAATCTCTTCCTCTTATTTGCATTTCTGCATCTTGGATTTTTGGAAATACACAACCAATGTTTACTTTAAGGTCTTCTGCTGTTCTTTCTCCTATTATTACATTATGTTTTTTCTTTATATATTTTACAATATATTCATCAAATTTATCTCCAGCAACTTTAAGTGATGTGCTTACAACAGAACCTCCTAATGAAATAACTGCTATATCTGTTGTTCCTCCACCAATATCTACAACCATATTTCCATGAGGTTTTGATATATCTATTCCTGCTCCTATTGCTGCTGCAATTGGTTCTTCTATTAAATAAACTTTTCTTGCACCTGCTTGTGAAGCAGCATCTATTACGGCTTTTTTCTCAACTTCTGTAACTTGTGAAGGTATGCATATCATTATTCTTGGAGCAAAAATAAATTTTCCACATACTTTATTTATAAAATGTTTAAGCATTTTTTCTGTTACTGTATAGTCTGATATTACGCCATCTCTTAAAGGCCTTGTTGCAACTATGCTTCCAGGTGTTCTACCAAGCATTCTTCTTGCTTCTTGACCTACCGCTAAAACATCTCCTGTTTTATTATCAACAGCTACAACTGATGGTTCTCTTAATACAATTCCTTTTCCTTTTACATAAGCTATAACTGTTGCTGTTCCTAGATCTATTCCTATATCTTGACCCATTTTAAACATTTTTACTTCCTCGCAATCTATTTTTATTTCTTTTCCATTACAATTGTATTACGATTATATTACAATACTTATAATTTATCAAGCCTTTTAATTGAATTTTTTTATTTTTTATATTATAATATTTATATTCAGGAGGAGTATTATGAAACAATCTATTTTTATATCAAAAAGTGAACAAGACACAAAAAATTTTGCAAAAAATTTAGCTTCAAAATTAAAGCCTAAAGATGTAGTTGTTTTAACTGGTGATTTAGGTTCAGGTAAAACTAAATTTGTAGAAGGTTTTTTGTCTTACTTTGGATTAGAAAATGAAATATCTAGCCCTACTTTTACTATTGTTAATGAATACAAAAATGATAAAATCAACATTTATCATTTTGATGTTTATAGATTAGACGATTCATCTGAATTTATAGAAATTGGTGGAGAAGAATATTTTGAAAATGGTATTTGCTTAATTGAATGGGGCGAACTAATTCAAGATATTTTGCCTAAAAATTATATTCATATAACATTTGAAAAAGATGATGAAGATGATAATATTAGGAGGATTTATTGTGAAAATATTGAGTATTGATACATCTAGTAATATATGTGGTGTTTCAATTTTAGAAGATGATAATTTAATTTGTAATTTAGATGCTAAAACTGGTAGAACACATTCTGAAAACTTAATGCCTATGATAGATGATGCCTTTTCAAAAACTGGATTATCTTTAAAAGATATCGATTTACTCGTTTGTGATGTTGGACCTGGTTCTTTTACAGGAATTCGTATTGGAACTTCAACTGTTAAAGCTTTTTCAGATAGCTTAGGCATACCTTGTATAGGTGTTAGTTCGTTAGAAGCTCTTAGCTATAATGTTGTGGATTCTAGATTAGTTTGTAGTATTTTAGATTGTAAAAATGATAATTGCTATTTTGCTTTATATGAAAATAACAATGGTTATTACCAAGAATTAATTGAACCACAAGCAGAAACAATAGAACCTGCAATAGCTATTTTAAAAAGCTATGCCCAAGATAATTTCGAAAACGAAGAAATTACTTTTGTTGGTGATGGGGCTGAAATTTTTAAAAATCAAATTAAAGAAAATTTTGAAAAAGCAACATTTTCTATTTCAAATGTTCTAAATTCTTATAATTTAGGAATTTGTGGATATAAAAAATATCAAAATGGATATGATTTAGAAAAAGAAGTTTTACCTTTGTACTTAAGAAAACCACAAGCACAAAGACAATTTGAAGAAAAAATGAAAGGATTAAAAAATGGAAAATATTGAAATTCGAAAAATGGAATTAACTGATTTAGAATCTATTAAAAATATTTTTACATCTGATTTTGATAACTTTTGGAGCTTTAATGTTTTAAAAGAAGAACTTGATAATGAACATTCAAATTATTTGCTTGCAAAATTTAATAAAGAAATAGTTGGTTTTGCTGGAATAAAAATTGTTCTAGATGAAGCTGATATTATGAATATTGTAACCAAAAAAACTTATCGTAGTAATGGAATTGGAACAATGCTTTTAAATAACTTAATTTCTTTATGCTCTGAGCTCGGCATAAAAACAATTAATTTAGAAGTTAGCGAGGAAAACTTGCCCGCTATTCATTTATATGAAAAATTTGGATTTAAAATAATTGGTAATAGAAAAAACTATTACCAAAGTAAAAATGCAATTTTAATGAAAAAAACGCTTTAAAAGCGTTTTTATTTTAGTTCAATTTTTATATCATTATCTAACTCTATTTTTGTATATGTAACCCCACATTCATCAAATAGCTTTCTTGAAGCAATGTTATTTTCAGAATCTTTATATTTATCAGATAAATAAATAATTTGCTTTATTCCAGATTGAATAATTACTTTTGCGCACTCATTACAAGGAAATAAATCTACATATAGTTTAGCATCTTCTAAATCTTTTTTATTTCCTCTATAATTTAAAATTGCATTTAATTCTGCATGACAAACATAAGGATATTTTGTATCTAAATTTTCTCCTTCTCTTGCCCAAGGAAATTTATCATCATCAAATCCATTTGGTGCACCATTATAGCCTATTCCTAATATTCTGTTATCACTACTTACAATACAAGCACCTACTTGAGTTGAAGGATCTTTACTTCTCATTGCTGACAATTTTGCAATTGCCATAAAGTATTCATCCCATTTTAAATAATCTTCTCTTTTATTCATACCATTCAAGCTCCCATCCATCTAATATTACCGTATCTCCTTCGTGAACTCCTAGTTCTTTTAGTTTTGCATCTACTCCTAAATTTTTTAAAGTTTTTTGAAGATAATAAATTGATTCATTGTCTTCAATATTTACTCTACCCATTAATCTTTCTATTGCTTTTCCTGTTACTATGAATACGCCATCTTTTACTTTTGCTGTCCATTTTTCTTCTTCCTCTAATGTATATATTTTTCTTTCCTCAAATTCAATTAATTCTTCTTTTGGTAAAGTTTTTAACGTTTCCTCTACATAGTTTATTAAGTCTTGTACTCCTTCTTTAGTTGCTGCTGATATTTTAAATAATTTCATATTTTCTTTTTTAGCTAATTCTTCAACTTCTTTTAATACACTTTCATTTTGAATTACATCAGTTTTATTTGCTACTATTATTTGTTTTCTAGCAGCTAGCCTTTCACTATATTTTTTTAATTCTTTATTAATTGCATAAAAATCTTCTACAGGATTTCTTCCTTCAATTCCAGACACATCTAGAAAATGTAATAATAATCTTGTCCTCTCTACATGGCGTAAAAATTGAATTCCAAGTCCTACTCCTTCACTTGCACCTTCTATAATTCCTGGTATGTCTGCTATTACAAATCCATCTCCATTTTTAGTTTTTACAACTCCTAAATTTGGCTCTAGTGTTGTAAAATGATAATTTGCAATTTTAGGTTTTGCATCTGTCACTACTGATAAAAATGTTGATTTACCAACATTTGGAAAACCTAAAAGACCTACATCTGCTAAAAGCTTTAATTCCAATATTATTTCTTTTTCTTCACCTTTTTCTCCATCTTCTGAAAATCTAGGAGCTTGTCTTGTTGATGTTGCAAAATGTGAATTTCCTCTACCACCTTTACCACCTTTTAAAATTAATTCAGTCTGACCTGGTTTAGATAAATCTGCAACAACTTTTCCGAGTTTCAGCATCTTTTACAACAGTACCTATAGGAACTTTTATATATAAATCTTCCCCGTATTTTCCATTACAATGGCTTCCACTTCCATTTTCTCCATTTTTAGCTTTGAATTTTTTATTATATCTAAAATCAATTAAAGTGTTTTTATCTTTATCAACTTGAAAATAGATATTTCCACCATTTCCTCCGATCCCCACCATCAGGGCCACCAGCTGCTACATATTTTTCTCTACGAAAAGTTGCAGCTCCATTTCCGCCATCTCCTGATTTAATTATTATTTTAGTATAATCTGTAAACATTCTCGTTTCTCCTTTCAAGGGATTAGGGGACGCCCTTTTTTTCCCTATTTTGGGGATTGAGGGACACCCCTTTGATTTAAATTTTTATAATAATATATTATTTTATTAAGGGGTGTCCCTCAATCCCCAAAATAGGGAAA
>CAZBMU010000100.1:0-4518 GCA_964493175.1 uncultured Clostridium sp. | reverse complement strand
CTTCTGCTATTATTTCATAAGTTAATCCATCACATTTAATATCAACTTGAATTGATGTAATTCCTTTTTCTGTTCCACCAACTTTAAAGTCCATATCTCCAAAGAAATCTTCTAGTCCTTGAATATCTACTAACATTACATAATCTTCATCATTGTCTGGATTTGTAACTAGTCCTGTAGAAATTCCTGCTACTGGTCTTTTAATTGGAACACCTGCATCCATTAAAGATAATGTACTTCCACATATACTTGCTTGTGATGTTGAACCATTTGAAGATAACACTTCTGATACAACTCTAATTGCATATGGAAATTCTTCTTTTGATGGTAATACTGGAACTAATGCTTTTTCTGCTAAAGCTCCATGTCCTATTTCTCTTCTTCCTGGTCCTCTTGAAGGCCTAGCTTCTCCTACTGAATAACTTGGGAAATTGTAGTGATGCATATATCTTTTAGATTCTTCTGTATCTATTCCATCTAATACTTGTTCTTCACTCATCATTCCAAGTGTTGCAATTGACATTACTTGAGTTTGTCCTCTTGTAAATAACGCGCTTCCATGTACTCTTGGAAGTAATCCAACTTCACATGATAATGGTCTTATTTCGTCTAATGCTCTTCCATCAACTCTTTTATGTTCTACAAATATCATTTCTCTAACACATTTTTTCTCTACTTTGTATATTGCTTCTCCTAAGTCTGATTTGTGTTCTTCATAAGCTTCTTCGCCATATTTTTCTTTATAAGCTTCTTCTATTTTTGCTGATAATTCATCTACATTATTGTCTCTAATTGTTTTATCTTCTTCTTGAACAACTTCTTTCATTTCATCTTTAAAGTTTTCTTCAACATATTCATATACATCATGGTCAACTTCAAATGATTGATATTCAAATTTTGGTTTTCCAATTTCTTTTTGAATGTTAGAAATAAATTTACATATTTTCTTTATTTCTTCATGTGCTGTTTTTATTGCTTCTAACATAACATCATCTGGTACTTCATTTGCACCTGCTTCTATCATTGTTATTTTCTTTTCTGTTCCAGCAACTGTTAGTGTTAAATCACTTTTTTCTCTTTCAAGCTCTGTTGGATTTATTATTATTTTTCCATCAACTAATCCAACTGCAACCGCTGCTGTTGGTCCTCCAAATGGAATGTCTGATATTGCTAATGCTGATGCAGCACCTATCATTGCTGCAACTTCTGGTGAGTTGTCTTGTTCTACACAAAGAACTGTTGCTACAACTACAACATCATTTCTAAAGTCTTTTGGAAATAGTGGCCTTAATGGTCTATCTATTGCTCTTGATGTTAATATAGCTTTGTCACTTGGTTTTCCTTCTCTTTTTAAGAAGCTTCCTGGTATTTTTCCTACTGAATATAGTTTTTCTTCAAAATCTACTGATAATGGAAAAAAGTCTATTCCTTCTCTTGGTTCTTTTGATGCTGTAATATTTACCATTACACATGTATCTCCATAGCGTACTAATACGCTTCCATTAGCTAGTCCTGCCATTTTTCCTGTTTCAATTACTAATTTTCTTCCTGCTAATTCTGTTTCATAAGTTTTAAACATATTTATTTCTCCTTTTCTTTTTATTTGCCAAGTAAGCTTTTAGATGGTAACCTCTATTATATTTTATTTTTTAGTAAAATATAATACAAGCTACTTTTCTAATTACTTCTTGGCATTTAAAACCCTATAAAAGCCCGTGCTAAAAAGCATAGGCTTTTATTTGTTTTATTTTCTTAATCCTAATTTTTCAACGATATCTCTATATCTATTAACATCTTTTTTTGATAGATAGTTTAGTAAATTTCTTCTTTTACCTACCATTTTTAATAACCCTCTTCTTGAGTGGTTATCTTTTTTGTGTATTTTTAGATGTTCTGTTAGTTCAGTTATTCTTTCTGTTAAAAGAGCTATTTGAACTTCTGGTGAACCTGTATCGTTTTCATCTCTTTTATATGTAGTAATAATTTCTTGTTTTCTTTCCTTTGTCATAATTTACACCTCCTATTTTTTTGTTTTCCTTTAACTGAGCTAAGCTGTGTTTTTTAGGTGTCTTTGCTTTAGCTAAGTAAAAGGTATGCTTTTAAAAGTTTTAAGCATACCTATTATATATTATTTTTTATAAAATTTCAAGGGGTTTTGATGGATTTTTACTAATTTTGCAATTTTCTAAATTTTCCTAATATTGACATTTTAGTTAAAATATCGTATTATGTAAATGTAATGCATTTGTATATGTATTATTTAGAACAGTAAGTATTGTTCTAAGCAACTCGTTGGAATAATGCAGAAAGGAGGAAGCACCATGACTAGAATGGCACGGACTAACTATTGGAATCCCAGCGTGAATTATGTTGTGAAGAACTCCGCCCAGAATTTTATGAAGTCTGCAAAGGCTAAACAGATTGGGGAAGGAGTCACAGTAGTTGCTGCTGATTGCTCGTGCAACTGCTCTAGTGGTTGTTCTGCATGCAGTAGTTCCTGTGGTTCTTGCACATCTTGCAGTACATCTTGTAGTTAATACAGATATACGGCAAATGTGTATCGTCGACAGTACACATTATTTTCAACAGGTGGAGGCATCTCGTAAGAGATGCCTCTTGCCAAAAAAAAGGAGGATTCTTATGGCAAAACGGACAAAATTCAGTATGCAATGGCACATCACAGATAGATGTGACCAACGGTGCAAACATTGCTACATCTATGAAGGCAAAGAAAAACCGTGTAGTCTTGAACTTGATTTAGAGACATTAAAAAAAATTCTCGATGACTTCATTGAGAGTTGTGACAGACTTGAAAGAGACCCATTTCTTGTAATTACAGGTGGAGATCCATTACTTTATGAGAAGATTTTGGATTTCCTTAAAATGCTTAAAGAGCGCAACATTCATTTTGGACTTTTGGGTAATCCTTTTCATCTTAACTATAATGTAGTTAAAAAATTAGAAGATTTAGGATGTATTAATTATCAGATGTCTTTAGATGGATTAAAAGAAACTCATGATTACATTCGTAAGCCAGGTTCTTTTAATGCTACTTTAAACGCCTTAAAGCTCTTTGAAGGTAGCAAAATTAAAACAGCAATAATGACAACTGTTTCTACTACTAATATTGTAGAAATCCCAGAATTGGTTGATATTGTTGTAGAACACAAAGTTAACAATTTTGGATTTGCAAGATATTGTCCCAACCCAGAAGATTTTGATTTGATGGTAGCACCAGAAAATTATAGAAATTTTTTGGATAAGATGTGGGAAAAATATATGCAGAATCAAGAATGTGATACAAGATTTGCCTTAAAGGATCATCTTTGGAAACTATATCTCTATGAGAAAGGTCTGTTCAATCCAAATAAGATTGATAATCCCAATGACCTAATTTTAGATGGATGCCATTGTGGAATTACTCATATCACAACTTTGGCTGATGGCACAGTTTATGCTTGTAGGAGAAGCGAAACACCTGTTGGCAAAGTTCCAGAACAGTCTTTTTACGACATTTTCAATGGAGAAGAAATGGACAAATATCGTCAATACGATAAATTTGAACATTGCTCCAAATGCGAAATCAAAAATTTTTGCAGAGGATGTCCTTCGGTAGCAAAATGTTTGACAGGAGATTTTTATTCAAAAGATCCTCAGTGCTGGAAAACTTTTTGAAGGCACAGTAGGAGAGTAAGAAAAATTTTTTTTACTCTCCTATGTTTTTTTATAAAAATATGTTATAATGCTATTTGTGAAAGGAATGATTGTATGGATAATATAGATAAATATTATGAAAATACACAAAATTCTCTACCTCATCAAAATGTAAAAGATTTTATAGAAATGAATAACAAAACAGGACATGCAATTGATTTAGGGTGTGGAACCGGAAGAGATACAATCTTTTTAATAAAGAATAATTGGACTGTATTAGCAATAGATAGAGAAGATACTAGAGAGTTAATTGAAAAAAAAATAAATGAAGAAGAATTACAAAAATTTAAATTTGTTTGTCAAAACTTCGAAAACATAGAGTTAAAAAAGAATAATCTAGTTGTTTCTAATTTCAGCATTCCATTCTGTAGTAAAAACTATTTTCAAGAATTTTGGAATAAAGTTGTAGATAGTATTGAGATTGGACGGATATTTTGTAGGAAACTTTTTTGGATTAAAAGATTCTTGGGTGGAGCTAAAACCAAAAATGGTATTTCTCTCAAAAGAACAAGTTTTAAGTTTATTTGAGAACTTTGAAATAATCCAATTAGAAGAAAATGAAAAAGATGGAAAAACTAGTCTCGGTAAAATTAAACATTGGCATACTTTTGATATTATTGCAAAAAAAATAAAATAAATTTGACTAGAGTAATAACTCTAGCCATTTTTTTGACATTAATGAGTAAAATGGTATATTCTGCTTTCTTATGTTCTTTTAAGTATCTTGCTCTCATACTTGTTTTAATTTATTCTCTCATAAACCACAAAATCATAATCTAAATCATTTTCAGCATTTTTTACACC
>CAZBMU010000099.1:0-4772 GCA_964493175.1 uncultured Clostridium sp. | reverse complement strand
CTTAGAAGAACAATTCAAAGTGTATTAGAAGATAAGCTTGCAGAGGCAATTTTAGATGGAGAATTAAACAAAAATAAAAAGGCTAAAATTGGAGTTGAAAATGGCAAAATTATAATGATTTAAAAAATATTAAAAATGGACTTACAATTTAAGCAATTATATGATATAATCATATAGTTGCTTTTTAAAATGAAAATAAATAAGTGTCCCAGAATGGACAAAATATCCCAATGGGACCTGGACCCCGACCCAAATGGACATAAGGAGGAGAGAAATGGAAAAACAAGAAAATATTTTAGGAACAGAAAAAATAGGAAAATTAATAAGAAAATTTTCAATACCATGTATTATATCAATGGTAGTAAATGCACTTTACAATATAGTTGACCAAATATTTGTAGGGCAAGGTGTTGGTTATTTAGGTAATGGTGCAACAAATATTATATTTCCATTATCAATTTTAGCATTAGCATTTGCTTTGATGATTGGAGACGGAACTACAGCATTTTTAAGTTTAAAATTAGGAGAGAAAAAAGAAAAAGAAGCAAGTAAAGGTGTAGGAAATGGTATTATTCTTGCGATTATTGTTTCAATTATTATTTCAGCAATTTGTTTATTATTTTTACCAATACTTATAACATTACTTGGCTGTACAGATAATATTAGGCCATATGCATTAGATTATGGTTATATAATAGCAATAGGTTTTCCTTTTATGACAATAGGTACTGTTTTAAACTCTTTAATTAGAGCAGATGGTAAACCAAGATATTCTATGACAACTATGGTTTTAGGTGCTATTTTAAACACAATTCTTGACCCAATATTTATATTTGTATTTAATATGGGAGTAAAGGGTGCTGCTATAGCAACTATAGGAAGCCAACTGGTAACTGCAGTTTTAAATGTATTATATATTAAGAAATTTAAATCAATAAAAATAGAAAAAGAATCTTTTAAACTTAAAGGAACAACAGTAAGAAAACTATTAGGACTTGGAATTAGCAGTTTTATAACAGAAATTAGTATTGTAGTGGTAATAGCTTGTGAAAATAATATGCTTAAAAAATGTGGAGCAGCGTCAAAATTTGGAGCAGATATACCTTTAACAGTTTTAGGAATAGTAATGAAAATAAGTAATATACTTACAAGTATAATAATAGGAATTGCAGTAGGCTCACAACCAATTTTAGGATATAATTATGGTGCAGAAAAATATGATAGAGTAAAGAAAACATTAAAATATGTAATAGGAATAGGAAGTATTGTTTCTATAATAGCATTTATATTATTCCAAACAATACCAGAAATACTAATTTCTCTATTTGGTCAAGGTGATGAGTTATATACAGAATTTGCTTGCATGGCATTTAGAATATACTTATTATTTAGTTTTACTTATGGAATACAAATTCCATCTGGGATATTTTTTCAATCTATTGGAAAAAGTACTAAAAGTGCAATTATATCATTATCCAGACAATTACTGTTCTTAGTACCAGGTATGATAATTTTAGGTAATATTTTTGGAATAAAAGGTGTATTATATGCAGGACCAGTAGCAGATAGCATTGCACTTATAATTTCAGGTACATTGTTAATATTAGAAGTTAAAAATTTAAATAACAAAATAATGCCAATAGAAGAATTAGAAGAAATAACAGAAGAGCAAAATATAGAAAAAGTTCCTGTAGTAATAACAATATCTAGAGAATATGGTTCAGGTGGAAGATATATAGGAAGATTAGTAGCTGAAAAACTTGGAATAAAACTATATGATAAAGAAATATCAGAAATGATAGCTAAAAAAACAGGGTTATCAATAGAATACATAAAGAAAATTGAACAAAAAAGAACAGATTTAGATATAGGAAATAACGCACAAACTGGAACACTTAGTAATCAAGATGAATTGTATGTAGAAGAATCAAATTTAATTAAAGAATTAGCAAATAAAGAACCTTGTGTAATAATAGGAAGATGTGCTAATTATGTATTAAAAGACCAAAAAAATGTATTAAATGTATTTGTATCTAGTAATATGAAGGATAAAATAAAAAGAGTAACTAAATATTACAATATAAAAAAACAAGATGCTGAAAAAGAAATTAAGAAGATAAATAAACAAAGAGCAAATCACTATAAACATTATACTGGAGAAGAATGGGAAAAAGCATCAAATTATGATATATGCATAAATTCAGATTCTCTAGGAATAGAAAAAGCTGTTGATTTAATTTGCAAAATGTCTATTTCAGGTCAGGTTCAAATGGATATATAGAATATGCAAGCCGAGGTAATTGACTAAGGCTTGTTATTTTGCTATAATAAGGGCGTTATAATAAAAATAAGGTGATAATATGTTAGAAAAAATAGAAAAAAATGGAGATATAAAAAATTTAAATATAATAGAGCAAAAAGAATTAGCAGAAGAAATCAGAAAATATATATTAGAAGTAGTTTCTAAAAATGGTGGTCACTTGGCTTCAAATTTGGGTATTGTTGAGCTTACAATTGCTCTTCATACAGTTTTTGATTTTCCAAAAGATAAAATAGTTTGGGATGTTGGACATCAATCTTATGTTCATAAAATATTAACAGGTAGAAAAGAAGAATTAAAAACATTAAGACAATTAGATGGAATTGCAGGTTTTCCAAAAACAAATGAATCTGAAACAGATTGCTTTAACACTGGTCATAGTAGTACATCAATTTCTGCTGCTCTTGGAATGGCAAGAGCAAGAGATATAAAAGGTGAAAATAATAGTGTAATTGCTGTAATAGGTGATGGAGCTTTAACAGGAGGAATGGCTCTAGAAGCCTTGAATGATGCGGGTTGTAGCAAAGCTAGATTAACAGTTATTTTAAATGATAATGAAATGAGTATATCTAAAAACATTGGTGGAATCAATATGCTTTTAAGTAAATTAAGAACAAAAAGAGGATATACAAAATCAAATATTTCAGGAAAGAAAATTATTAGTAAAATTCCTGTAATAGGAAAACCATTTGTAAAAATAGTTCAAAGAATAAAAAGAAGTATAAAGCAACTTATAATTCCAAAAATGTATTTTGAAGATATAGGTTTTAGATATTTAGGACCAGTAGATGGACATAATATTGAAGAATTAGAAAGAATGCTAAAAATAACAAAAGAATTAGATGGACCTGTATTACTTCATGTCTTAACAAAAAAAGGAAAAGGATATAAAATAGCAGAAGAAAATCCAGATAAATTTCATGGAACAGGCCCTTTTGATATTGAAACAGGAAAACCAACAAAAGAAAAGAAAAAAGATTATTCAAAAGTATTTGGAGATAAATTAATAGATTTAGCAACCAAGAATGATAAAATTGTAGCAATAACAGCAGCCATGAGAGATGGAACAGGATTAAAAGAATTTAGTCAAAAATTTCCTAATAGATTTTTTGATGTTGGAATAGCAGAACAACATGCAATATGTTTGGCTGCAGGAATGGCAAAAGAAGGAATAATACCTGTAGTTCCATTATATTCATCATTTTATCAAAGAGCTTATGATCAAGTAATACATGATATTGCAATACAAAACTTGCCTGTAATTATGTGTGTAGATAGAGCAGGTATAGTTGGACAAGACCGGAGAAACTCACCAAGGAACATTAGATATGGCATTTTTTAGACTTGTTCCAAATCTTACAATAATGGCACCAAAAGATTTTAAAGAATTTGAAGAAATGTTAGAGTATGCAGTAGAACTAAAAAAGCCAGTAGTAATTAGATATCCAAGAGGTGGAGAATCTGATATAAAATTTGAAAAACACCAAAAAATAGAAACAGGAAAAGCAGAAATAATAAAAGAAGGCGAAAATATTAGTATAATTGCAATAGGAAAAATGGTAGCAAAAGCTAAAAAAATGGCACAAGAAATAGAAAAAAAAGAAGAAAACACAACTGTTGAAATAATAAATGCAAGATTTTTAAAACCATTAGATGAAGAATTAATTAAAAAATCAATAGAAAAGACAAAAAATGTAATAACTATAGAAGATGGAACAATAATTAATGGTTTGGCAACAGCAGTAAAAGAATTAATAATAGATAATGAAATAGAAAATGTAAAAATAAAATCCTATGCATACCCAGATGAATTTATTAAACATGGCGGAGTAGAAGAATTGGAGGAAATATATGGATTTAACAGATTATAAAAAACAAGAAGATAAGATTTGCTTATCTCATGTTTTAGATAAAATTGAATTTTCTAAAACAAGAGAAAAATTAGAATGTACTGATTTTTTAGATATGTACCAAATTTCTTTAGTAGAAAACTTTTTAAGGAAAATAAGTTTTAAAAATTATATATTATATGGTGGATATGAAGATTCTGAAAGAAAAATTTTAATTGTTTTTCCAGATAAATATGATGAAAAGATGATAGAAAAAAATTATGGCAAAATGTTAAAGGTTATAAGAGTAGAATTGCCGGAAGAAGAGCATGGTAAATATTCGCATAGAAATTATTTAGGTGGTATTGTAAAGTTAGGCTTAAATAGAGAAAAGGTTGGAGATATTTTAGTTTCAGAAGATGGAGCAGATATAATAGTTGTTAATGATTTTGCAGAAATTTTAAAGAAAGAATTGCCATCTCTTACAAGATTTGAAAATGCCAAAATTACAATTCAAGAATTATCAAATTTAAGAAAAAAGGAAATTAAAATTGAGGAAATATCAATAATAGTTCCATCTTTAAGGTTAGATAATATTGTATCAGATTTAGCAAGAACATCTA
>CAZBMU010000098.1:0-4862 GCA_964493175.1 uncultured Clostridium sp. | reverse complement strand
GTAATAACATTATTTCACCATTATGAAAATTATCTATTATTTGTTGTTTTGATTTTAATTCATCTGGTTGTTTGTTTTCATTCCAATCTTCATATGCAAAAGACCACATTACAGTTTTATATCCAAGTAAATTTGTAATATTTATGCTTTTTTCACTAAATTCTCCTTTAGGAGGTCTAATATAGTTCATATCATAATTATATTTTTCATATATCGCTTTGTGTAGATTCATGACCTCTGAATTTATTTGTTCTTCTGTTATTTCTGGCATACTTTTATGATTAACTGTATGATTTCCTACAATATGTCCTTCATCTATCATTTGCTTAACCAAATCTGGCTGTGTATTTAAAAAATGTGCAGTAATAAAAAATGTAGCTTTAACTTCATTATTTTTTAATGTTTCTAAAATTTTTGGTGTATAACCTGCTTCATATCCTTCATCAAATGTTAAATATATATATTTTTTTTCTTTATTCCCTAGTGTTATTCCATTATATTTTTCTAAAGTTTTTCTATTTTCATTACCTACATCAGGTTGCTCGTGATTTCTGTTTCTTTTTATTCCCCATTCTATTTTTTTATTACTTAATACATTAGTTGTAGTCTGTATTGTATTTTCTTGTTTATTAATATATGTTATACAAAAAACTAGTGCTATTAATAAAGAAAAAGTTAAAATTGAAATCTTTTTATTTATAAAAATCATTGTTTTACCTCCGAAATCTAGTAATATTATTAGTTTTATAATTTGGATAATTTTGTAAATTTCTATTGACAATATGAAAATTTTAGATTATATTGTTGTTACAACTGGAAAATTAAGGTAATTTTTATACCTTATTTTTATTTTTTCTATTACATTTATATTAAAGGGGAGAAAAATATATGTTAAATTTTGCTATATGTGATGACAATTTAAATATTTTAGATAGATTAGAAAAAATGTTAGAAAGTATATTTGCTAAAAATAATTTTGAAGCAACTGTTTCTTTTAAAACAAGTAATACTAATAATATGCTTGAATATACTAGAGACAATAAATCTGATGTTATTATGTTAGATATTGATTTAAAATCTAAAACAAACGGTTTGCAATTAGCTAAGGAAATTAGAGAAATGAATAAAAATGCTTATATTATTTTTACAACTGGACATTTAGAATATGCTATGGTTGCTTATAAATATAAAACTTTTGATTATATAGCAAAACCTATAACTTATGAAAGATTAGAAGAAACAGTAAAAAGATTATTTGATGATATTAATGGTCATCCTAAAAAATATTTAAAAATTGATAATAAAAATACTATTATTGATGAGTCTGAAATTCATTATATTAAAAGAGATGGTATGAAACTTGTTTTCCATACTTCTACTCGTAATTATGATACTTATAGCTCTTTTAATAAATTCCAGGAAAGGTTACCAAATAATTTTAAGAGATGTCATAAATCTTGTATTGCTAATATTTCTCAAATTAAAGATGTTGATCCTGTTTCTTGTATTATTACTTTTAAAGATGATAGTACTTGTTTTATTGGTCCAAAGTATAAATCTGATTTTATGGAGGTTATGAAAGATTATGGAAATTTTGAATAATTTATGGACGGCTGTTAGCACTCCTAATGAAGGATTGATAAATTTGATAGCAGTGCCTGGTACAATTCTTGAGTTTCTATTTATGGCACTTCTAATTGAATGTATTTTAAATATTAATGTTTCATTGAAAAAGAAAACTTGTTATATTTTAACATTAACGATTGTTAATTTAACAAGTTCACTTTTTCTACCTGATGCATTTACTATAATTTTAAATTATATTATAATGGTTGTTTTAGCCTTTAAACTTTTTAATGTTTCAATATTAAAAAGTTTATTTTCAGTAGTAATATCTGCTTTTATATTTAATATCATTGGTGCATTATTATTAAATCCTTACCTAATCTTATTGCAAATTTCAAGTGAAGAATTATCAGATATTTTCATTTATAGAATATTTTATGTATTAATTATATACTTATTTGTTTCATTAATAATAATAATTTTAAAAAATAGAAAAATAAAATTAAAGTTTATGGATGATATAGACAAAAAATCTAAAATAATTATATTTTTAAATTTAATATTGGGTATTTTTACACTTGCTATTCAAACTTTTGTTACAGGATATTATATAGATACTTTGCCACTTCCTATAACTTTTCTTAGTTTTATTTCTTTAATAGCATATCTTTGTATAAGCATTTATAGTTTAACAAGAATTTTTAAATTAACTTTAACAACCAGAAAACTAGAAAGTGCAGAATCATATAATAATTCTTTAAGAATACTACATGATAATGTTAGAGGATTTAAACATGATTTTGATAATATAGTTACAACCATTGGAGGATATATTAGAACAGACGATATGAAAGGACTGAGAAAATATTATTTAGAATTAGAAGATGATTGTCAAAGAGTTAATAATTTATATATTTTAAATCCTGAAGTTGTAAATAATGATGGTATTTATAATTTATTAACAAAAAAATATTATGATGCAGAATCTAAAGATATAAAAGTTAATATTACATTTTTATTAGATTTAGATACATTAAATATGAAAATATATGAATTTGCAAGAATTCTTGGTATTTTAATTGATAATGCAATCGAGGCAAGTGAAGAATGTGATGAAAAAATAATCAATTTAAGCTTTAGAGACGATAGAAAAAATTCTAGACAATTAATTAAAATTGAAAATACTTATAAAGATCAAAATATAGATACTGAAAAAATATTTGAAAAAGGTATATCTAGTAAAGACTCTCACACCGGACTTGGCTTATGGGAAGTTAGAAAAATTATAAAGAAAAATAATAATATAAATTTATTTACAACAAAAAACGATAAATTTTTCACTCAACAATTAGAAATTTATTATTAATAAGAATAAAAAAGAAAGTATTAATTTACTTTCTTTTTTAAGGATTGCAAAAATATAACTTTTAAGTTATATCATTGGTAAAAATATATATTTCGAACTATTTTTACCAATGTTTATTTTATTAATCTTTTTTTATCATACAAGCTGGCATTTTAGGTTGATGGAAAATTAGAACTGCAAAGCATGCTGTATTAGTTGCTTTTGCATATTTCTCTGCAGTTTTTGCTAAAAATTTTAACATAACTATCTCCTCCTTAGTAAAATATATAATATAAAATATTACCGGTATATATTTTATATTAAACAATTGATTCAGAAGTATTTCCATATACTTCATACCCATATTTATTATCTGTAATTCTATATATAAATTTAGTTATAGTTATTGTCTGAAACATATTTGCTAATATTAATATATTTGATATAACACTATTATTTACAATAAATGCAGCTAATAATCCCGCTGTAAATGTAATATATGATGCAATTTGTTTTTTCTTTCTAACTTTTGTTTCTAAAATTGGTACATCTTCTGTATCTGCTGGAGCATAAAGTTTAATCATTATTATTCCAAAAATCCATATTCCTAAAATTACAACTGTTTTTACATTTTGTGTTAATACAAAATAATGAGATACAAAAGGTATTATGCAATAAAAAATTGTTGTAAAAACTATACAACCAATATGTGTTTTTAAATGTACACCGCCAGAAGCTCCTTTATATGGAAATAATGCTAAAAATGTAAATAGTGCCCACTTAAATATTCCTAAAACATAAGCAATTGCAAGCATAATAAAAATTTTGGGAATTTCTCCTATTATGTTTTGTAAACCATAATAAATTACTTCAGCTTTATCATCATCTATATCTGGCATTTCTTTTCTAATTTGTTTAGTTAAAAAGGTACAGATTTTATCTATCATCCTCTCACCTCTTTTGTATGAAAAAAATTATAACATTATTTTTTTCATTTTCTATTTTTATTATATGAATCAAAAGTTTTATTATGCAAAAAGAGTTTATTTATTTTTTGTGAGTTTAATTTTATGTTTTATAAAAAGTTTTATTAATTATAAAAAAAGCATTCTATAATGAAATAAATAATAATAAAAATGGAGCTAAAAATGGAAAAATTAAAAGAATATTTAGAAGAATTAAAAAATAAGATAATAACACTAAAAGAAAATAATGAATTTTTACAATTAATTTTTAATGGAAAAAATTTTGCAATAATTATTCTTTCTTTTTTACTATTCTGTAATATTATTGCATATTCATATTCAGATTCTTATAAAAATCATTCACAAATTGAAGAATTAACAAAACAAACCGAAGATTTAAAAGCATTAAAAGATGAATTAAATTCTGAGTTAACAGATAATAGCAAAACAATAGAAGATTTGAACTCTAAATTAGATAATCAAAAAAATGATATAAAAAGTCTTCAAGATATTAATAAAATTTTACAAGATGAAAAAACAAAATTGGAATCTGAAAAACAAACTTTAGAAACTGAAAAAGAAAATTTAAATAAAGAAATAGAACAATTAAAAACTTCAAAAGCAAATAATTCTTCTATTTCTAAATCTTCTACTACATCATCTTACTCCAAAGCTTCAAATAGTACACCTACTACTTCAGGTACTAATACAAATTCAGCTATAGTTTTTATTACTAATACCGGTACTAAATATCATAGAGATGGTTGCTCATATTTAAGAAAAAGTAAAATTCAAACAACTTTATCTGATGCACAAAACCGAGGATATACACCTTGTAGTAGATGCTTTTAGTGGATAAGTTATAGTTAATCTAAAAAATAAGGTATCTCAAAACTATTGAAATACCTTATTTTTAAGTCTTTTTATGAATTTTGGTAGCGAAGATGTGAAAGGTTTTGTGTCCTTTTTATATTTTTTAAATCTTG
>CAZBMU010000097.1:0-4993 GCA_964493175.1 uncultured Clostridium sp. | reverse complement strand
AATGCCTTATATAACAAATGGTTTAATACCAGATGCTAGCAAAAAAGATGAAACTGAAAATAAAACAAATGAGCAGAATGATACTCAAAATACAAATACACAGAATTAAAAAAGTGTAAAATAGGAGGAACTTATGAAAAATTTAGTTTTAAAATTTTTAGGAGTATGTTTAGTATTAATAATGTTGATGCAAGGGGGAGTTTCTTTAGCAGCTAATACAAGCCAATTAAATAGTCAAAAACAAGAAAATCAAGAAAAAATTAATGAAGCTAATGAGAAAAAAGAAGAAATAACAGAACAAAAAAATAAAACTGTAGAAGAAGTAAATAAAATTAATACTCAAATAAATGATTATCAAAAACAAATTGATGAACTAGATATAAAAATTGGTGACTTAAAAAATAAAATAACTGAATCAGAGAAAAAATTAAATAAAGCTCAAGAAGATTATACAAATCAAGAAGAATTACTTGAATCTAGATTAGTTGCTATGCAAGAAGCAGGAGAAACATCTTATTTGGATTTTCTTTTATCTTCTGATAGTATAACAGATTTAATTTCAAATTATTATCTAATCTCAGAAGTAACAACTAAAGATACTGAATTATTAGAGCAAATTCAAAAACAAAAAGAAGAAATACAAAAAGCCAAGCAAGAATTAGAAAGTAGTAAAAGAGAATTAGATACATCTAAAGCAAGTAAACAAAGTGCTACAGTTCAATTAAAAACTGCAAAAGCTGAAAAAGATGAACAAGTTAAAAAATTGTCTGAAGATGAGAAGAAATTACAACAACAAATTGATGAATTAAGAGAAGCAAATAAATCAATAGATAGTCAAATTCAAGCAGCACAAGCAGCAATAAGAAGAGCACAAGAAGAAGCAGCAAGAAGAGCAGCATCTGGTGGTTCAAGTGGAACACCAACATCTGCTGGTTCATCTGGATTTATTTACCCAGTACCATCAGGATATACAACAATAACAACAGGTATGTATTATAAAAGTGGACAATATCATGGAGCGGTTGACTTTGGTTCAAGTGGAATAAATGGACAACCAGTATATGCAGTTGCAGATGGATATGTTGTTACATCAACAAGATTAAGTGGAAGTTATGGAAACTATGTATTAATTGCTCATTATAATGGATTATATACATTATATGCACATGGGCAAGATGGTTCAAGAACAGTATCAGCTGGAGATACAGTAAAACAAGGACAACAAATAATGAGAGTAGGTTCAACAGGAAACTCAACAGGTCCACATTTACATTTTGAAGTAAGAACGAGTCCTGGAACTTATGCTTGTAGACAAGATCCAAGGAATTATTTATAAAAAAATAGAATAAAATTGAAAGAGGGATTTAGGGACGCCCCTTTTTTCCCTATTTTATTGATTTTGAAACAACCTTTTATTTAAAGAGTGTCCCTTAATCCCTAAAATAGGGAAAAAAGGGGCGTCCCTAAATCCCTTTTGAAAGGAAGAAGAAAATGGAAGAAAAAAAGAGATTTAAAGTATATAAAATTATAATGTTAGTAGCTATAGTGGCATTTATAACTTTTTTGTTAACTACAATAGGAATGTATAAATATTTAACAGAAAATCACAAAATTAATTCAAATCAATCTGAATTATTATCTTTAATTAATGATAATGAAAATATATCAACTAAATTAGAAAAATATAAAAAATTAATAGATAAATATTTTCTTGGCGATGTTGATGAAGAAAAGCTTGAGGAAGGTGCTATAAAAGGTTATATAGAAGGGTTAGATGATCCATATACTGAATATATATCAAAAGATAATATGAAAGATTATATGGAAGATACAACTGGTAATTTTGTTGGAATTGGTATATATATGGTAAAAGATACAGATAATAATAAAGTAATGGTTTTATCTCCAATAAAGGGTAGTCCTGCAGAAAAAGCTGGAATATTACCAGGTGATTTAATTATATCTGTAGATGGTGTTCAATATTCAGCAGATGAAATGTCGGTTGCTGCAAATAAAATTAAAGGAGAAGCTGGTACAACGGTTAAAATTGAAATTCTAAGGGGAACGGAAACAAAAGAATTTGAATTAATAAGAGAAAATATAAGAATAAATCCAGTTGAAGGAAAAATCATAAATAACAATATTGGTTATATAGAGTTTTCATCTTTTGATCAAGGTACAGCAAAAGAATTTAAAAATAAATATGAAGAATTTCAAAAACAAAATATAAAATCACTTATAATTGATTTAAGAAATAATGGAGGTGGCATAGTTGATGAAGCCTTAGAAATTGCAGATTATATATTAGATAAAGATAAAGTAATTTTATATGAAGTTGATAAAAACAATAAAGAAGAATTTAAAAAGTCGGAAAATGATCCAATAATCAATTTACCAATAGTAATTATAACAAACAAAAATACAGCAAGTTCATCTGAAATACTTGCAGGAGCTTTAAAAGATAATGGAAAAGCTGTAATTGTAGGTGAAAAAACTTATGGAAAAGGTGTAATACAACAATTATTAACACTTCCAGATGGAAGTGGATTAAAAATAACTTCAGAAGAATACTTAACACCCAATAAAACTAAAATTAATAAAATAGGAATAGATCCAGATGCAAGTGTTAAATTACCAGAAACAATTAAAAATGTATTAAAAGTTGAAGAAAAAGATGATACACAATTACAAAAAGCAATAGAAATTTTAAATGCAAAAAATAATTAATAATTTATAATTATTTCCAGGTTGAGAGGAATGATAAAATGAATTTACCAAATAAACTAACAATAATTAGAATAATATTAGTACCAATAATGGTAATAATACCTTTTCTAGGAATAGATGGAAGATTTTTAGGAATACCAATAGAATGGATTATAATGGACTTTATATTTATAATTGCAGCAATTACAGATAAATTAGACGGATATCTTGCAAGAAAAAATAATCAAATTACTACTTTTGGTAAATTTTTAGATCCAATTGCTGATAAAATTCTAGTTTTGGCTGCTATGTTAATGTTAGTTGAAATGCAAAAATTACCTGCTTGGATACCGATTATAGTATTATTTAGGGAATTTATTATATCAGGATATAGATTAATAGCAGAACAAAAAGGTGGTAAAGTAATAGCAGCTTCAAAATGGGGGAAAATAAAGACAGTAACACAAATGATTGCAATAATTTTAGCATTTATAGATTTAAATGGTTTTGGAGAATGTTTTTCAGGAGCACTACAAAGGGGAGATTTAACTTTGAATTTTATAGTAACAATAATGATGATAATACAAACTATTGCAACTATATTTTCTGGTATAGATTATATGAAAGGCAGTAAAAAATTAATTTTCTCTTGACAAACATAAAAAATTATCGTAATATATTAAAAGCTTAAAATATAAACATATAAAATAAAACTGAAGGGAGAAATTAACAATGGAAGAAAAAGAAGTTATATTAACAAAAGAAGGTTATAGTAAATTAGAAGAAGAATTAAATTACTTAAGAACTGAAAAAAGAGCAGAAATAGCTGATAGGATAAAGGTAGCATTAGGTTTTGGAGATTTATCTGAAAATTCAGAATATGATGAAGCAAAAACTGCACAAGCTGAAAATGAAGTTAAAATAGTAGAATTAGAAAATAAAATAAGACATGCAAAAATTATTGATGAAAAAGAAATAGATACAGAAACAGTTCAAATTGGTAATAAAGTAAAAGTATTAGATATGGAATTTAATGAGAAAATAGAATATATAATAGTAGGTTCAACAGAAGTAAATTTAGCTGAAAATAAAATATCTAATGAATCACCATTAGGAAAAGCTTTACTTGGAGCTAAAAAGAATAAAGTAGTAGAAGTAAATGCACCAGCAGGAATAATGAAATACAAAATTTTATCAATTACAAAATGATATTATAAAACAATAATAATAAAAAAATAAAAAAGTGTAGTATATTACTAGACTTTTTTTATTATTTTATGTATAATTAGAGAAAATTAAATAATTTGGAGGATTCTATAATGTATGAGAGAAGTGCAATTGTTCTAGAGAGATACTTTCAGCAGCTTTTTGGAATGCAAAAAGAAAATAATATTAGAACAAATTTTGAAAATTACAGCGAAACGATAGAAGAAATAAAAGAATACCAAAGAATTGAAGAAGAAGAAGAAAATGTAATAGAAAAATTCGATACAATTGCGTCTGAAATTGAAGAAATACAAAATGAACAAATGAAAATATATGAATCTAATATTAAATTAGAAGAAGAAAGAAATATTTTATTTAATGATTTTGGAGAAAATCCTAATACATTAGATAATAAACTAAAGAAAATAGAAAATAAATTAGATTCAAATAATGAACAATTAAAAAATTTAAGAGAATCATATATGAAAGCCCTTATTATATTTACAGAAAGACAAAAAGAAAGAAATAAAAACTCAAGAGTAAAGAGAACGGCAGAATCAAACCATATAAACAAAATAGAAAAAGCTGTAAGTGACTTTGAAAATATTGATAAAAAAGATATAATTAAAATAAAAAAATTTATAGAATTAGATAAATCAAATATTGAAGAAGAAATCATAAATCTTATGATAAAAAATGGAAGAAATGAAAAAATTACATTTAATCAAAATGTTATTGAAAAAGCTGTGAATGAAAGAATAAAAATAGCAATTGAGGAAGCAGAATTATATATAAGCGTATATGAAAAAACTAAAAAATTAATTAATGAATTAAACAAAGAAGATTTAAAACTAAGTAAATATGAAAAAACTGCTAGAGATGTTTCAGTAAAGCTAAATTTCTTAAATGCAAAAAAAGAATACATTTTTGATTTTTTAGATAATGAAAGAATGACAATATTAAATGGAAAAAAGATGCATGAAAATTTAATGAATGAAGCTTGTAAAAACTTTGAATTAGATATTAAACAAATAAATAATTTATAAGAGTTAATTAATAAAGAAACTGCATCAAAATCAAA
>CAZBMU010000096.1:0-5009 GCA_964493175.1 uncultured Clostridium sp. | reverse complement strand
GGACCCCGCGCTCTGCGCTCCGTTCGTGCCGCAGGCGCAGAGTGAAATGACCAAACACCAGTGAAAAAAGTAAATTACCAAGTTGAAAACACAAGAGTTGGACAAATGGTAGATTTTGATAAATTAATAATAGAAGTTTGGACAGACGGAAGTTTAAAAGCACATGAGGCTTTAAGCTTAGCTGCCAAAGTAATGACAGGACATTTAGAATTATTTATAGACTTATCAGAAGCAACAAAAAATACACAAGTTATGATAGAAAAAGAAGAATCTAAGAAAGAAAAAGTTTTAGAAATGTCAATAGAAGAATTAGAATTATCTGTAAGATCATTTAACTGTTTAAAAAGAGCTGGAATTGCAACAGTTGAAGATTTAACAAATAAATCTGAAACAGACATGATGAAGGTTAGAAACTTAGGTAAGAAATCATTTGATGAAGTAACAGCTAAATTACATTCATTAGGATTAGACTTCGCAAGTGAAGATGAGTAGAAGTAAAAAGGAGGAAGAGAAAATTGGCTACTAATAGAAAATTAGGAAGAACAACTGATATAAGAATGGCAATGCTTAAAAACTTAACAACAGACCTAATTATGTATGGTAAAGTTGAAACAACTGAAGCCAGAGCAAAAGAAGTAAAATCAATTGCAGACAGCTTAATATCACTTGCAATTAAAGAAAAAGATAACTTCGAAATGGTTGATGTTAAAGTTATAAAAGCTAAATTAGATTCAAAAGGAAACAAAGAAACAGAATTAGTTAAAAGTAAAAATGGAAAAGAATATTTAAAAGTAGTTAAAGAAACAACTACTGAAAAAAGACAAAAAGATATGCCTACAAGATTAAATGCAAGAAGAAAAATGATGAGAAAATTAAATAAAGTTAAAGATTCTGAAGGTAATAATATAGATTTACCATCAAAATTATTTAATGAAATAGCACCAAAATACGAAAATAAAAATGTAGGTGGATATACAAGAATTGTTAAAGCTGGTCCAAGAAGAGGAGATGGAGCAGAAGTTGCAATTTTACAATTAATATAAATTAAATAAATGTCCATTTGGGGACAGTCCCCAAATGGACATTTTTGCATATAATAATTGTATGGAGGCAAACCAAATGGAATTTATATTAAATACAATATTTTGGACATTGGCTTTATATGGATTATTTGAAATTATTAAAAATATTATTTATATTACTACATATACAAATTTTAGAGCAAATGGAATCTATTTGATAATAGCGGTAAAAAATCAAGAAGAAAAAATTGAGGGATTTTTACGTTCAAGTTTATTTAAAATCTTATATGGAAAAGAAGAATATTTAAAAAATATTATAGTTACAGATTTAAAGTCTACAGATAATACCAGAGAAATTGCAAAAAAATTAGAAAATGAATATGATTGTTTAAAAGTTCTAACTTGGAAAGAGTGTAAAGACATTATGGATAATGTAAATGAAAGTTGAAAAAGTTAGGCTTTTGTGATAAACTATGTCATATTAAATATTTAGGAGAATTTAATGGAAATTACAGGAGAAGTTACAGATATTATTTATAAAAATGATATAAATAGTTATTGCATAGCTGAATTTGAAACAGATGAAGAACAAACAACTATTGTTGGTTATCTTCCTTTTGTTGTTTTAGGGGATACATTAAAAGTAGTTGGAAAATTTGTTGAACATAAAGATTATGGAAGACAATTTAAAATTGATACATTTGAGAAATTAATGCCGCAAACACTTTCTGCATTAGAAAGATATTTAGCAAATGGAAATATAAAAGGAATTGGACAAACTATAGCAAAAAGAATTATAAAAAGATTTGGAGAAGAAACTATACATGTTTTTAAATATGAACCATTAAAATTAGCTGAAATTAAAGGAATATCCGAAAATAAGGCAAAAGAAATGTCAGATAGTTTTATAGAAAACTGGGAAGTTTGGCAGATTGTTGGCTTTTTAGAGAGATTTGGAATAGGTGCAGAACATGCTAAAAAAGTATTTGATATGTTTGGCATAAAAGCTATTGAAGAAATTGAAGCAAACCCCTATATATTAGTAGATATAGCTAGAGGCATCGATTTTAAACAAATAGATAAAATGGCATTAGATTTAGGAATAAATTATGATAATGAAAAAAGAGTTACAAGTGGTATTAAATATGGTTTAATTAGAAGTACGTACAATGGTCATAGTTGCGTTTTGAAAGAGAATTTAATAGAATTTGTAATAAATCTTTTAGATGTTAATACAGAAAATGTTGAAGAAGGTTTAATTGTTTTAAGAACAAAAGGAGAAATAGTATTAGAAAAAAGGAAGAATATAGAATATGTTTATTTAAAATATTTTTTTGAAACAGAAGCAGAAATATCTATTAGAATAAAAAGACTTCAAAAAGCTAAGAATATAAAAAAAATATCTAATTTAAAATCTGAGTTAAAAAAAATAGAACAAAATTCAAAAATAGAATTATCAGAAAAACAAAAAGAAGCAATTGAATTAGTAAATGATAATAATGTTACAATTATAACAGGTGGACCAGGTACAGGAAAAACAACAATAATAAAAAATATTATAGATATATATGAAAGTAAAGGGAAAAAAGTAGTTTTATCTGCTCCTACAGGAAGAGCAGCAAAAAGAATGACAGAAACAACAGGTAAAGATGCATCAACTTTACACAGATTATTAGAAATTGGAAAAATTGATGAAGAGAGACTATATAAAAATACAAGTGATTATGAAGGAGCACCAATCGATAGTGATGTTATTATTGTTGATGAAGTATCTATGGTAGATATGTTTTTAATGAATTACTTGTTAAAATGTGTATATCAAGGAACAAAATTAGTTTTAGTTGGTGATAGTGATCAATTAGCATCTGTAGGACCTGGAAGCGTATTAAAAGATTTAATAAAATCCGAAAAAGTTGAAACAATACATTTAGATAAAATTTTTAGACAAGCAGCGAAAAGTAAAATTATTTTGAATGCACATAGAGTAAATAATGGTGAGGATTTTTTGCAAAAATGTGAACTTGATGAAGAAACAGAGGAAGATTTTTTCTTTATAAAAGAGCTAAACCAAGAAAAAATGTTATCACAAGTTGTTTCTTTATGTACAGGAAGATTAGAAAAATACGGAAATTATGATTTTTTTCAAAATATCCAAGTTTTATCACCAACAAAAAAAGGAATGCTTGGAACTAAAGAGTTAAATAAAGTATTACAAAGTAAATTAAATCCCAATACTAATAATTTGCCAGAAAAAATGAACATGGGAGCTATATACAGACCAGGAGATAGAGTAATGCAAATAAAAAACAATTATGATATTTACTGGGAAAGAGAAGTATTAAAACAAAAAGAAGTTGGAAATGGAGTATTTAATGGTGAAATTGGAACTGTTATAAAAATAGATGAAAATGAAAAATTAGTAGAAATTAAATTTGATGATGAAAAGACAGTATGGTATGAATATTCTGAGTTAGACCAAATAGAACATAGCTATTGTATTACAATACACAAAGCACAACGGAAGTGAATTTGATGTTGTAATAATGGTAGTTCCTCAAACATCTCCTATGTTACTTACAAGAAATCTTTTATATACAGGAATAACAAGAGCAAAAAAATTACTTATAATAATAGGTGAAGATAGAGTTATAAAATATATGATAAAAAATGTTGACAGCAAAAAAAGAAATACAGGATTAGAATACAAAATGAGAATGGAGGAATAAAAATACTAGAAAACATATTAAACTTAATTTATCCACCGGTTTGCGGAATTTGTGGAAAACTTAATAATAATTATTTATGTAAAAAGTGTGAAATAAAATTAAAAAAAGAAGCCAAATTTTTAGTAGAAAAAATTGAAAACAAAGAATTTGAAAAACTAATTTATATTTTTAAATATGATGGAATAATAAGAACAGAAATATTAAGATATAAATTCCAAGAGGATTCATATTTATACAAAACTTTTGTAAATTTTTTGTTAAATAATAAAAAAATATTTCAAAATTTAAAATGTTATGATACAATAATTCCAGTTCCAATAAGTAAAAAGAGATTGAAAAATAGAGGCTATAATCAGAGTTACTTAATAGCAAAAGAAATAAGTAAAAAAACAGGGGTAAAACTGGAAAATAATTGTTTAACAAAAACAAAAAATATAATAGAGCAAAGTAAGTTAAATAAAGAACAAAGAGAAAAAAATATCAAAGGAGTTTATAAACTAAATAATAAACAAAAATTAGAAAATAAAAAAATTCTTTTATTTGATGATATATATACAACTGGAAGTACAGCAAATGAATGTTGCAAAATTCTAAAACAAGCAAAACCAAATAAAATTGCAGTATTAACAATTGCAAAAGATTAAAAGGAGGAACAATGGAAGATTTAGTTGAAAGTATATTAGACTATATAAGGTCAGATTATACAGATTATGCTGTTATGATTAATGGAGAATGGGGTTCAGGAAAAACACATTTTTGGAATAATAAAATTAGAAATAAAATAGAATCAATGCAGCTAAATGGCAGAAGATACACAACAATTTATATGTCTTTATATGGAATATCAAATTTAGAGGAAATAAGTAAAAAAATATTCATTGAAACTACACAATTAATGGACAAAAATTTAAGAAAATTCATGAAAAGCAATGAAGTTGGTTCTATACCTGAATATGCTAAAACAGGCTTAGATATGGCTAATTTTTTTGGTGTAACTCAAAATGGAGACCAAATAGATTATGGAGAATTTTTTTCAACAGATGATAAAGTTCTTTGTTTTGATGACTTAGAAAGAGCAAATGTAGATGTTATAGATATTTTGGGTTATATAAACAATTTTGTTGAGCATGACCACATGAAAACAATAATTATTTGTAATGAAAAAGAACTTGCAACTAAAATGAAAAGTGAAAACTTAGAGATGAAGACTTTTATTGCAACATATCTTTTAGATAAACAAGGTGAACTAAATAACAATGAT
>CAZBMU010000095.1:0-5036 GCA_964493175.1 uncultured Clostridium sp. | reverse complement strand
CAATTCTTCCTGCTCCAATATTTGTATGTCCAACTTCTGAATTTCCCATTTGTCCTTCGGGTAATCCAACAGCTAAACCTGATGTTTTTATTTCTGTTACAGGATATTTCTTTAGTATTTTATCTAGATTAGGTGTATTTGCTAGTTTTATAGCATTACCTTCTTTTTTTTCATTATTTCCAAATCCATCTAATATCATTAACATTGTAAGTTTGTCTTTCATTTTTTTATCCTTTCTTTGTTGCCTATTGGCATATTTTATAAAATTCTTCTGGATTTAGGCTTGCACCTCCAACTAATCCTCCATCTATATCTGGCATATTAAATAATTCTTGAGCATTAGTCCCTTTTACACTTCCGCCATATTGTATTATAACTCTATTTGCTGTTTCTTGTCCATATATTTTTGCAATTTTGTTTCTTATTTCTAAAATTGCATTTTCCGCATCTTCTGCTGTAGCTGTTTTTCCGGTTCCTATAGCCCAAATTGGTTCATATGCTATAATTGTGTTTTCTACTTGTTCATTTGTTAGTCCAACTAGTGCTAACTTTGTTTGATTTGTTATAATATCTGACCAATTTCCTGCTTCTCTTTGTTCTATTGTTTCTCCTACACATACTATTGGTTTTAAACCAACTTCAAATGCTTTTTTTATTTTTCTATTTACTGTTTCATCAGTTTCCGCAAAATATTGCCTTCTTTCGCTATGTCCTATTATAACATATTCTACATTTATTGATTTTAGCATTTCTCCAGATACTTCTCCTGTATAAGCTCCTTTATCTTCAAAATGCATATTTTGCGCTCCAATTTTTATATTTGTTCCTTGTGCTGTTAAAAGTGCGTAAAATAAATCTGTATATGGCACACAAAGAATTACTTCATTTTTTGTATCTTTTACAAGTGGTGCTAAGTCTTCTATGAATTTTATTGTTTCATTTGGAAGCATATTCATTTTCCAATTTCCTGCTATAACTTTTCTTCTCATATTTTTCTCCTTTAAATATTATTCTATCTTCCGCCCATTCCGGCCACCGGCCTCCACCGCCGCCTCCGGCCTCCTGAGAACCCTCCTCCAGATCCTCCTGAGCTAGATGATTGATGTGCAGCAATTTCAGTCATTGATGTATGGTAAGCTTTTGAAACATTAGAATCTATATTAGCAATAGGTGAATAATTTGATTCATTATTGTGAATGTAAATAGGATTACATGCATAATTTAATAGTGGATATTTTCTTGCCATTTCTTCGTCATTCCAATTTTCCTTTACAAATACTTCTGGATATGTTGCCTTCATACTTTCTATTACTTTTTCAGAAATTCCAAATGCAGTTGCATATACTAAATATTTCTCCCAAAGAACTAAATCTGGAATATCTTTTTCTTTCAATAAAGAATAATCTTTTAAATAATTTTTTAAACCTATCCATTGTTCTTTTTCATCATTACCCTGTTGTGTTAGTACAGCTATATTTCCTAATATTTTTTCTTGTTTTTTTAAATAATATAATTTTATTAAAACAAGTGGTAAAATTGCAATTAAAAAATATGTTAAGTTTGTAGTAAAACCAAATCCGGTATTGTATATTACACGCCTTTTAAAAAATGGAATTATAATTGCTAATAAATGGGTTACTACTACAAATATATATGAATATTTTAAAAAACTATATTTTGTTTGTGCAGATTCACCTTTTAAATATGTTTTTTCATTGGCTTTATCAATAAGTTTTAAATTATATAAATTTTCTCTTGTTGAATTAATTATTTTATTTATACTGCTACTATATTGATAATATTTTTTCTTTGCATATTTATTTAATTCTTCTATTTTAAATATCTCATCTTTATTTCCAGCTTTTTTCAACAATTCATATACTTCAAGTTCATCACTTTTTAGTCCCTCAGGTCCAGAAATTATTTTTACCATGGTATCTTTTTCATTTATGGATAATTCAATTTTCTTTTTTAAACATAAGTCTAATATTGTTGAAGCTATTGCATTTCTTTGCACAAGAGAAGCTTCGATTCTTTTTTTGTCATATTTTGTCATATATAAAGCTTCTGAAGGTGTTGATTCATTTTCTCTTGGAAAATCTCTATAATATTTTAGGTTATGTTTTTCTATTCCTTTTTGTTTACTTTTATTAATTAATAAAATAATTTTTATAACAATAATTAAAATAATTAACAATTCAATTCCTATTAATATTTTAATCATTAAACGGTTTTCTGTAATTTCTTGATTTGTTTCGTCTGACCATGCTTTTTCTTCTTTTAGAATAGCATTATAATAATTAAAATATTTTGTTTTTAGTATAGATATATTTTCAGCTATATTTTCTTTTGTAACTAACCTTACTTCTATCATTGCCTTTGGACTTAATTTATCTATAGTAAATTCAACAGTTTTATTATCAACTTTATTTATGTTGCCATTTACTTCTCCATGTGCCCATATTTTTAGATTCTCCAAATTAGAAACTTCTTTTGGTAAAGTAATTGTTCCTTTAACTTTATCTGCAGGAACACTATTTTTTCCTTTGCCTAAAAATTGCCAATAAAACTCTTGACAATCACTATATTGACTCATAACATCTGTTACTGTATAAGAAACTTGAAATTTCCTTTTTTTTGAATTTTCTCCTAATCCCCATCCTATTTCAAAATCTCCTTCTTTATTGTCATCAGCATAGTAATAATTTTCTGGGGCATAATAAACCCATGTTTCATAATCTGAAAAAATAATATCATTATCTAAATCTTTTACAGATACATTAGTAATTTCTCCATATTTATCTGATTTATCAAATGTTTTAAATAATGTTGTTGTATTACTTGTATATATATCCCATATTTCAGTAACTCTCATACTTCCATCATCATTTATTTTGACATTATATTCAATATTATTTAAGTATTGATATCTGTTTTCTTCAACACTTCCTACTACAAAAATAAATAAACTGATAAAAGATATTATTAAAACTATTAATAACGGAAATATATATTTTTTAAAAATCTTATTATTTTTCATAATTTCTCCTTTTATTTATCCATTAAAGCTTCAATTCCTGGTAGTTTTTTTCCTTCTAAAAATTCTAATGATGCTCCTCCACCTGTTGATATATGTGTTACTTTTTCTTCTAATCCTGCTTTTTTGATAGCAGCTGCTGAATCTCCACCACCTATAATTGTTGTTGCAGAGATTTCTGATAGAATTTTTGCAATTGAATTTGTTCCAACTGCAAATTGTTCAAATTCAAATACTCCTAATGGTCCATTCCACACTACTGTTTTAGCATTTTGTAATTCATTAGTAAACATTTCTATTGTTTTTTCTCCAATATCTAATCCTTGCCAATCATCTGGTATTTGAATCCATTCTACAGTTTTACTTTCTGTATTTGCATCAAATTCTTTTCCTATTTTTGTATCTATTGGAAGTAATAATTTTACTCCTTTTTCTTTAGCTTTTTCCATTGCTTCATTTGCTAAATCTAGCTTATCTTCTTCACATATTGAATTTCCAACATTATATCCTTGTGCCTTGAAGAATGTATATGCCATTCCTCCACCAATCATTAATGTATCAACTTTTTCTAATAAATTATCTATGACGCCTATTTTGTCAGATACTTTTGAACCTCCTAATATTGCGACAAATGGTCTCTCTGGTTCCTCTACAGCTTTTCCTAAAAATTCTAATTCTTTTTCAATTAAAAATCCTGCAACTGCTGGTAAATAGTCTGCAACACCTGTTGTTGAACTATGTGCTCTATGAGCTGACCCAAATGCATCATTAACAAATATTTCTGCCATATTAGCTAATTTTTTACTAAATTCTGGATCATTATCTGTTTCTTCTCTATGAAATCTTACATTTTCTAATAATAAAATATCTCCCTGTTTTAAGTTATTAGCCTTATAAATTGCATCTTCTCCTATAACATCATTTGCCATAATGATATCTTGATTTAATAATCTTGATAATTCCTTAGCTACTGGCTTTAAAGAATATTCTTCTTTAAATTCACCTTTTGGTCTGCCTAAATGAGAACATAGTATAATACTGCACTCATTTTCTAATAAATATTTTATTGTTGGCAAAGCAGCAACTATTCTTGTATTATCTGTTATATTCCTTTCTTCATCCATAGGTACATTAAAATCACATCTAACTAATACCTTTTTTTCTTTTAAGTCAATATCCTTTATAGTTTTTTTGTTCATTTCTAATTCCTCCTTTGAATTAATTTTTCTTAGTATTTGCATATTTATTCCATTTTATTTATGATAGCTTTATTCTATATCAAAAAAAAACACATTTCAAGTGTTCTTTTAATATTTTTATATTATGCTTCTAATCTTGTTAATCTATAATCTAATTCTTTATATTTTATATTATAATCTTTTTTATGTTTTAAAAAATCAGAAGATAATTGTATTTGATATTCCATCATTTTCGCCATATTATTTTTCATTATTTCTTGATTGCTTTCTAATATATCTAGTTTTTCTAACCTTTTGTTTATATTATTAATATTAGATTTCATATCTTTCATTTCAGATTGCATATCTATTAAAATATTTAAAATTTTTTCTTCCATACTTATACACCTCCTTATTAATTAAAATTTACTTATTCATATCAATTATAAATCATTTTTAATTTTTTTCAATATTCATTTTTAGATTATTTTTTTTGTTTTTCTTAAAATTTCACCTCTTTTCTTTTTTTATTTTTATTTTTCTATTTTTTTGATTTTTAAGAATTTTAATTAAATCTTGGATTATAAATGTTTGAATATAAATATACAAGAAAAAATGATTTTTTGATTTGAACTTATAATATAATACACTAAAATGCCGAATATTGCAAGAAAAACTCATCGCAATATTCGACATTTTTTTACAATTCACAACAAATCATACTTAAAGCCCGCGCAAGTGATTAATATATAAATTCTTTTAGGAGGCAACCGAGTGGGAATCACTTGGAGGTGCCTAAAAAATTTATATATTAATCACGT
>CAZBMU010000094.1:0-5073 GCA_964493175.1 uncultured Clostridium sp. | reverse complement strand
TTTTATCTTGTGCATTTACTTTTCCTGTCATTTTTAATTTTATTTCATAATTTATCTCTTCACCATATTTTACTTCTTCACCCTCATTTTCAGAGCTCATTGTTACAGTTAATTTTTCATAATCAGCATATATAATGTTTTCATTAGATTTATATGTGTCATTTATTGTCGCTACTGATTTTAATTCTATATTCTCATCGTTTTTATTATATTTATTAGGGTCAATAGTTATTTGTAAAATATATTTTCTTGGTTTTAAATTTAATGTTAATTTATTATCTTCTGAAATTTTTCCTTCTGTATTAATTTCATCTTTTAATGCCTGTTCTTTTTGTTCTACTATATATTGAAATTCTGAATACTTAGGTAATTGCATTTCAAATTTTACTTCTTCTTCTGAATTTCCTTGTATTTCAATATCATAATAGAAAGTATCTCTTAAGTTTTGAGATGCAGATGCTAAAAATACTTTATATTCAGCATTTTTTATAACATTTGTAATTTCATAATTATTTACTTCTGTATCTCCAATATATGATTTTATAGTACTTGTAATTTGTTTTTCTGTTTCACTATCTGCTAAATCTTTTACTTGTACTTCATAATTTTTTGTAACTGATTTTCCTGATTCTATTTTTCCTACTACTATTGTTTTTTCTCTTATTGATTCATCTTTATCATAATGGCTGTTTGCAAAATCTGTATGATAATCTGCAACTAAACCAGCATATACAGTTCCTTCTGGTACTGTTCCTACAAATTTTACATTATCTATAGCTTCTGTTGAAGTATTTGTTATTGTAACATTATATTTTATAAATTCACCTTCATAAACTGTATCTCCATTATTTAATGTTACATCACCTCTTACTGGTGTTACTTCAACTTTTAAAGCATCTGATACATTTGCTGGTGCTGATAAATTTTGTTTTACTACTACATTATTATTTTGATTATAGTTATTTATTTCTTCTTTAAAGTTTTCTATTGAAACTTCAGTTTCTTTGTTTCCTATTTCTTGTGTTCCATTTAATGTATAGTTATTTGTATATATTACATTAATATTTGAATTTGTAGTTTCAATATCATTTTTTACAATAATTGTTGCAGGTATTTTTATTTCTGTAGATAATCCTAATTCATTTTGACTATATTCTTTTTGTTCTCCATTTAGTTTTGCTAAAATGTATTGTTTTCCATTTTCATCTTTTTCTACTGTTGGATTTTGTAATTCTAATCCATTTGTATATGTAGCTGAGATGTTTCCTAATACTACTTTTTCTACTTCGCTTGGAAGTTCTATTTTTATTGTTGGCTCTTTATATAAGTTTTTGCTTATTGAATCAGAATTTAAGTTTATTGTGAATGTTGTTTCATTTTGTTGTCTGTTTGTCCATTTTGTGTTATCTACATTAACTGTAACATCTGTTGTAGCATCTTTGATTTCTGTTGTTTTTTCTTCTTTATAGTTAAACATTTCATTGTTTTCTACATCTGCTTGTGTTTCTGTACCATTTAGTACATTTACCATTTCATCTTGTGATACTACTATTTCTTTTAAACCTTTAACTTCTGCTGTTGTTTCTATTTTTGAATTTGCTAAATCTGTATAAGAACTTTTTATTACTTTTGCATTTTTTATTTGTAATATTCCTTCATTTTGAACTTTACTTGTTCTTATAATTATCCCTTCTGTACCTTCATCATAGTTTATGCTTAAGTTTCCATCTTCATCAAATTCTGAGTCTTTGTTTATTTTTGTTATAAGATTTCCTTCTATATTAAAGATGCTTATCTCTCCATCTTCTCCTAGAATTTTTGTTATATTATTTTTTGATAATGTTGAACTTTTATAAACTGTGTTTTGGTTTGTTTCCTTAACTTCTATTATTTCTTGTGCTTCTTTTTTACTTACTGTAAGCTTCATTTTCTCATTATAATTAGTATCATAACTTGTTCCATTTATGATATTTGATTTAATATAACCATTATATATATCAGCTGTTTCATATGATAATGATGTTAAGTTTCCAACATTTTCACTAGCTTTAGTTTCAAATGTTCCTTCTTTACTTATTACTGTATTATCATCTGTTTCTAATGTAATTTTTGCATCAACTTTAAAAGATAATTCTCTTTCAGTATTATCTTCTATATATGTATCATAATAACAAAGTAATAAATAATCTACTTTATTTTTTGAATTGTTTGTTGTTAGAACTATTTTTCCATTTTCTTTTTCATATGTGTAGTTATAGCTATCATCATTAATATTTTTTGCTATAACTTTTGCATCATTTGGAAATTTTCCATCGATTGCATTTAAGTCTATATTTAGCACACTTTCTTTTATTGGATATTTTTCTGAATCTTCATTATAATTTAATTCAGTTCTTAATACATATTGTACAAGTGTTCCTTTATCTTCCTCAGATAAATTGTAGTTTATGTATTTATCCAATTTTGATTGTATTACTAAATCAGTATTTTCTACTGCAATACTAAGTGATGGAATTATGTATTTGCATATTCCAAAAAATAACGCAATTAATAATACTACTGTTAGTAATATTTTTAGGTTTCTCTTAACATTCACTTTCATCTAAATATTCCTCCTAAATTTTTTTGTTTCAGTTCTTTATTTAAAACTAAATTCCTCTATTTAACATTATAACCTATTTTTTAACATTTTTCAATGTTTTTGTTGAATTTTTTAACTTTTTATGTAAATTTTTTATTTTTTTCGTTTTTTATGCTTACGGAAGGTTATTTCTAGATTTTTGAGTTCAAATATTACATTTTCTTTACTTTTTAATTACTTTTTGTAACATTTGGATTTTTTCCCCATATAATATTACATAGATTAATTTTTAATTTCATATATTTATTTTAGAGGTGATTCTTTTTGAATAATATAAATTTTGATGAAGATACTGTAAATAATATAAAAAAAATAATGGAAAATGGCGATTTATCAAGTGTTATGTCACAAATTTCTCCTGAAATGATACAAAATTTTTCTTCTGTTATTAAAAAAAATTCTAATAACTCTAAGACAACTAACAAAAATGCTGAAAGCACTGAAACCGCAAATTCAAACCTGAATTTTAATAATATAGATATTAATACAATTATGAAAATGAAATCTGTTATAGAAAAAATGAATTCTAAAAATAATGCTGGCATAAATTTATTAAATTCATTAAAACCATATTTAAGAGATGGTAGAAAGGAAAAATTAGATCAATATGCTAATTTGATGAATATTGCTCAAATTGCGGAGATTTTAAACAACAATAATAAGGAGAATAATGGTAATGAATAAAAAAATATCATCTAAATTTGATAAACCTATATTTGAAGTTCTAGGTATTAAATTGTATTTAGATGATATTATAATTATATGTTTATTATTTCTTCTCTACATAGAAAATGTTCAAGATGAATTTTTGTTTATTGCTCTTATTTTATTGCTTTTAAGTTAACTTTATTCTATTACTATTTTTTCATTAATTATGCTTATATAAGATTGTCTATGCATTGGTTCTTCTTCTCTATTTATTTCTTTTACTATATTTGCAATTCTTATTTGTACAGCATCAAATAATCCAGCTGCAACTATTGCCTCTTTATTTCCTTTTGCACCTGCATGTGCTAATCCTCTAAGAGCTCCTAGCACTATAATATTTTCAGATGCCATTACTTCTGCGCCTGAATTAACATCTCCTAAAATAACAATACTTCCTTCTGATTCAATTTTTTGCCCTGAACGAAGAGAACCCCTGTGAAATGTTGTTTCTGAAGTTGCAATTTGTTTTGCAAATGTTTTTCTTATACTGTATAATCCTAATGATTTTGGCATGTCAAAATTAATTTCTACTTCTATTTTTTCTTTAATTATATTTTCAATTTCATCAATTTCTTTGTTTTTTAAAACTTTTCCAGTAACCAGAATTGGTGTTTTTTCATCTTGATATAATTTTTTTAATTCTGGTAATTTTCTTTTTAATCCCTCTATTATATCTTCTTGACTTGCCTCATCATTTAGTTTTATTACTATTTCATCTTTTTTTAAATTAATACTTACATAATTCTTTTTCATTTATACATCCTTTCTTTTGATGATTTTTGGGACGGGGTTAAAAATCATCATCTTATCTTTATAATTAATATTAATTTTTTTATTTTCAAAGATGATTTTTTACCCCGTCCCAAAAATCATCATCCAAAATCTCTATTTTAATTAAAGCTTTGTACATAAGCCTTCGCGCTCATGTCTTCTTCTACATTTTGTGTATTCATTCCAAAATATTCTGCCATTATGTCTCTTACAACTTCTGCTGTATAGTTTCCATGTCCACCATTTTCTACCATAACAACTATTGCTATTTCTGGATTTTCAAATGGTGCAAACCCTACAAACCATGCATGTACTTTGTTTCCTGGTGCTTCTGCTGAACCTGTTTTACCTCCTACGCTTATATTGAAATCTTTAAATCTAACATATGCTGTTCCTGATGTATCACTTGTAACAGATTTCATTCCTTGTAATATTGCATTTAAATAGTTATTATTTATTGCTATATCTTCTGTATTTTCATCTTCTATTCCTAATTTTTTCTTTGTAAATTTATTTATTTCTTCTCTTGATGCTTCTGAGCCATCTGCATTTCTAATAGTTTTTATTATTGTTGGTTTTATTTTCTTTCCACCATTTGCAAGCATACTTATGTATTTTGCCATTTGTACTGGACTAAATTCATTATCTCCTTGACCTATTGCAGCTTGCAATGTATGACCTGCACTCCATGGTGCATTGTCATGTATTTTTGCTCTTGTTTCTTTACTTGCAAGTACTCCACTTGTTTCTCCTTGCAATTCTACTCCTGTTTTTCCTCCTAATCCAAAATATTTTGCAAATCTAACTAAATTATCAATTCCCATTCTGTCTGATGTTTCATAAAAGAAGTAGTTACAAGATTTTTCTATTGCTCCAGATACATTTAAATATCCATGTCCTGTATGATAATCATTATATACCCAACATCTTGGTTGATAGTCTTTATATTTTCT
>CAZBMU010000093.1:0-5208 GCA_964493175.1 uncultured Clostridium sp. | reverse complement strand
TCCTGGCAAAAAATATTGAAGTATTGTTGCAACTTTTATTCTATTTTTTGCTAACCTATATTCGTCTGGTAATAATTTGTCATTTTCAAACTCATATTTTCTAAATTCATGTGTTAAGAATTTGTTATCTACATGCCATGGTGATGGTGGCTCATCAATTTTCCAGATACATTCGAATCCTGTTCTAATATGTTTTCCAGAAAGAATTGTGAGTGCTCTTACTATGTCATGTGTATCTAATGAGTTGAACATTGTGTCAATCGTTTCTTGTGGGTAACTATCAAGCATATCGAAGATTTGCCAACCTAAATACTCATTTTCGCCATTTACAACAAATTTCAAAATTGCATTTGTGTATAAATAGTTTGTTGGACAATCAATTCCTCTACCTAATATTTCATATGGTACTTTATGCCAGAATTCGCCTAGAATCAAATGTTTTTTGTTAGCATTCGCTCTATTTCTAATTCCTTCTAATAAAGGTAGAATTAAATTTTCTGCTAAATCTAATCTGAATCCATCAACATAAGGTGAAAATTTTGCAATTACTCCTTCTTCTCCACATACATAATCATGAAATCCTTGATTTTCTTGGTTAAATATTGGCATATCTTTAAAAAGACCAAACCAGTATTCATAATTTCCATTTTCATCAAATTTAAACCAATTACGATATTTTGAATCAGGGTTTTTCATTGCATCTTGAAATATTGGGTTGTCACTACTACAATGGTTAAATGCGATATCTAAAATGACATACATTCCAAGTTCATTCGCTTTTTTATGAAGATCTTCTAAATCTTGAAAAGTTCCCACATCATGGTCAATTTCCATATGATTTGTAGATGCATATCTTTCATAGCGATATAAACTTTCATTGATTGGTGAAAGGTATATTATTCCAACTGATAAGCTTTTTAAATATTCTAGTTTTTCTTCTATACCTTTAAGGTTTCCACAAAAGAAATCATTATTGTGGAATTCTCCTTTTTCATCTTCTTGCCAATGAGGCATTTCTCCCCAAATTCGATAGTTTCGTCCCTCTTGCTTTCCATTTTTGTAATTTGGACTTCTATAAAATCTATCTACAAAAATTTGATAAGCAAGTTTGTCTTTAGACCATTCAGGTGCACAAAGTTTTTTTATATCTTCTTCCATAAAGCTTCTCCTTTCTAATGTCAAGATATAATGTAATCCATTTGTTACTTGCTAGTTTACTTTTGTTATATTCATAATTTACTATATTATTTTTCTTTTGTCAACAAATTTGTTAATTTTTTATTACATTAAATTTATCTTGATATTCATTTAACTTTATTTCAAAATCTTGTTTATTTTTATTAACTATTGTTTGTAAAATAAGTCCTCCAAAAAATGATTGTATAGCTCCTATAAAGAAAAATACACTTGCTACAAATGATGGCATTTTAGGAACTAATCCAGTTTTAAAGTAATCTATTAAAACTGGTATTAAAAAAGCAATTCCTATTATTGTAAGTATACCTGAAACCCAGTTAAAAAATGAAAATGGTTTATAATTTTTGTATAATGATATTATAGTTTTTATAACTTTAAAACCATCTGAATATGTATTTAGCTTAGATTCACTTCCTTCAGGTCTATCTCTATATTCTATTATTATATTTTCTACACCCATATTTTTATCTAAAGAATGTATTGTCATTTCTGTTTCAATTTCAAATCCTTTTGATAAAACAGGAAATGTTTTTACAAATTTATAACTAAAAGCTCTATACCCTGTCATAACATCTCTTATATCACTTTTATAAATCATATTTATAAGTTTTCTAACAAGCACATTTCCTGTATTGTGAAATGGTCTTTTATTTTCTGTAAAATATGTTGAAGAAAGCCTATCTCCTATTACCATATCTGATTTTCTTTCTAACACTGCTCTTGACATTTCTTTTGCAAATTCAGCAGGATATGTATCATCTCCATCTGTTATAATATAACATTCTGCATCAATTTCGCGGAACATTGTTCTAATTACATTACCTTTTCCTTGTTTTCTTTCGTATCTAACAATTGCACCTGCTTCTTTGGCAATTTTGTCTGTTCCATCTTTTGAATTATTATCATATACATAAATTTTTGCTTCTGGTAGTTCTTTTTTGAAATCTTCAATAACTTTTTTTATTGTTTTACTTTCATTATAACATGGTATTAAAACAGCTATTTTGTCCATTTTTTATTCTCCTTTTTTGCTAATTTCATTCATTTCTTTTTCACCATTATACTCGTTAACTAAATATAAAGGTCTGTTTTTTGTTTCATTGAATATTCTTCCTAAATATTCTCCTACAATTCCAAATAATAAAATTTGTACTCCTGAGAAAAATAAAATTAATAATATAATTGCTTGAAATGCTTGGATAGGTTGATTTACAACAAAGCATTTTATAATTACATATATAAAATATATAAATAACATCATAAATGTTGGAATTGCAACTAATGTAGAAAATTTTAAAGGAGCTATTGTAAATGAAGTAATTCCATCTATAGCTAAATCTATCAATTTTAAGTAATTCCATTTAGTTGAACCCGCAACTCTAGGTTCCCTATCATATAACACCTCTTTTTTCTTATAGCCTATCCAACTAAACATACTTTTGGTATTTCTTTGTGATTCTCTAAGTTTTTTTAGAGCATTAACACATCTTCTATCTAAAAGTCTGAAATCTCCTGTATCTTTTTGAATCTCTACTTTAGTAAAACTTTGTAAAATTTTATAATATGCTTTAGAAGTAATTTTTTTTAGCCATGTTTCCCCTTTTCTACTTCTTCTTTTTGCGTAAACATCATCATATCCTTCTTCCCAATATTTTACTAATTCAGGAATAAGTTCTGGTGGATCTTGCAAATCTGCATCCATAAATATTACACAATCACCTTTTGCATAATCTAAACCTGCAATCATCGCAATTTCTTTACCAAAATTTCTTGAAAAATCAACATAGCATATTCTATTATCTTCATTTCTCATCTGTTTTATTTTTTCTATTGTATTATCTTTACTACCATCATTAACAAATAGAATTTCAAATTCATAATTGTTCATTGAATCCATTAATTTCTTCATTCTTTCATATAAATGAGGTAAAGATTCTTCTTCATTGTATGCTGGTATTATTACAGAAATTTTCTTCATATTTTATTCCTTTCAAATCAATGATTTTTGGGACGGAGTCAAAAATCATCGCTTAAATGCAAAAAATTTACTTATAAAAAAGTTTAATATAACTACAACTACTGTTAAACCTATTTTTACAACTATATTAGGAATAGGTAATTTAAATAATATAACTCCACCTATAAATTCTATTAAAATAGTAAAAGCTCTTCCTGCCATAAATTTTATAAATTGTGTTATTCTTTCTTTTGCAGTTTTAGCATTTGCGTGAAATACTAAGTCTTTATTTGTAATATAAGCAAATAATACAGCTAAAATAATTGCAATTAAGTTTGATATATTTTCATCCCATTTTAATATGCTGTCCATAATATAAAATGAACCCAAATTAACAATTGATGTTCCTATTCCAAATACAACATATAAAATTACTTCTTTTGTTAATAATTTTTCTTTTAACTTGTTTATTATTTCCATTTTAATTCAACCATTCTGGATTTGCCAAATACCAATCTATTGTTTTTACTATTCCATCTTCAAATTTAGTCTTTGGTTCCCATCCTAATTCATTTTTTATTTTTGTAGGGTCAATTGCATATCTATAATCATGACCTTTTCTATCTGTTACAAATTCTATTAAATCTTCTGATTTTCCTAATCTTTCTAGTATTAATTTTACTATTTGAATATTTCTTCTTTCATTATGTCCACCTATATTATATCTTTCTCCAGATACTCCATTATGAAATACTAAATCTATTGCTTCACAATGATCTTCTACATATAACCAATCTCTAATATTTAGACCTTCTCCATAAACAGGTAATTTTTCATCATTTAAAGCTAATTTGATCATATGTGGTATTAATTTTTCATTATGTTGATATGGACCATAATTATTTGAACAATTTGTAACATTAACATTCATTTTATATGTTTCTTTATAAGCTAAAGCAATTAAATCTGAACTTGCTTTTGATGCTGAATATGGACTACTTGGTTTAATTGGTGATTTTTCTGTAAAAAATCCTTCTTCTCCTAAAGAACCATATACTTCATCTGTTGAAATATGAACAAATTTGTTAGGGCTTCCTTCTCCCCATTTTTGTTTTGCTGTTTCTAGTAATGTATGTGTTCCTATTACATTTGTTTGAGTAAACACAAATGGTGTTTTTATACTATTATCAACATGTGACTCTGCTGCAAAATGAATTACTCCATTTATTTCATATTTATCAAATATTTCTTTCATTTTTTCAAAATCGCATATATCTGCCTTTTCAAATTCTATTTTGTCTTGAATTTTTTTAAGGTTGTCCATATTTCCTGCATAAGTTAATTTATCTACAACAACTATTTTATAATCAGGATGTTTATTGACAAAATATTCAGCAAAATTTGCTCCTATAAATCCTGCTGCGCCTGTTATTAATACGTTTTTCATTTCCAAATTTCCTCCTCTTTCAATTCTTTTAGTGATGGCCATTTAGCGTCCTTTTCAGATGTTAGTAAATCTTCTGGTTTTAAATCTCCCATAGGCCACTTTATTCCTACATCAGGGTCATTCCAAGCTAGTCCACCTTCTGCATTACCATTATAGACATCATCGCATTTATATGTGAATTCCGCTTCATCTGATAAGACTAAAAATCCATGTGCAAATCCTTTTGGTATCATAAACATTTTTTTATTTTCCTCTGTTAATATTACTCCTTCCCATTTTCCAAAAGTTTTGCTTCCTGGTCTTAGGTCTACTGCAACATCAAATACTTCTCCTTTTATAACTCTAACTAATTTTGCTTGAGTGTTTTCTCTTTGAAAATGTAAACCTCTTAAAACTCCTTTTTTAGATTTAGACTGATTATCTTGTACAAAGTCATAATTTAAACCTATTTCTTCAAATTCCGCTTTACTATATGTTTCCATGAAATAGCCTCTATTATCTCCAAAAACTGTTGGTTCAATTACATAAACACCATCAATTGATGTTTCTACTTTCTTGAATTTTCCCATCATATTCTTTCCTTTCTTTTATATATCTGTCACTAAAT
>CAZBMU010000092.1:0-5258 GCA_964493175.1 uncultured Clostridium sp. | reverse complement strand
ATAGATTATATTAATGAAAATCAAAATAAAAAAATATTAACATTAGAAAACCCAGTAGAATATAAACATCATTCTAAAAAATCTTTAATTGTACAAAAAGAAGTTGGAAGAGGAAGAGATAGTTTAAGATTTAGTGATGGTGTAAAAAACTCATTAAGAGAAGATTGCGATATATTGGTAATAGGAGAGATTCGTGACAAAGAAACAATGGAAGCAGCAATAGAAATGGCAGAGTCTGGACATTTAGTAATTGGTACATTACATACTAAATCTTGTGCTGAAACAATAGACAGAATGATAAACTTCTATGAAGTTAGAGATCAAGCACAAATAAAATATTTACTATCAGCATTATTAAAATTAGTAGTATCACAAAGATTACTAAAAGGAACTGATGATAAATTAGTTTTAGTCCCTGAAGTAATGGTAGTAGATAGTATAGTTTCAGGAATTATTAGAAGAGATAAATTAAGTGTATCTGAAATTGAAGATGCTATCCAAAGCAATAGCGATAAGGGAAGCATTGGACTAATAAATTCTCTTGCAGAATTATTTGTAGCAGATAGAATAACACTAGAGCAAGCAAAAGCACAAATTGAAGAAAAAAATATAGAAATATTAAATAGAACTATTATGCAATTGAAAATAAAAAAAGGAAAATAATAAGGAGGTATAATTATTATGCCAACATATGTTTATAAGGCAGTAACAAAAAAAGGACAAATTGTACGCAATAGAGTAGAATCTTTAAGTAAACAAAATTTAATAAGAACATTAAAAAACAATAATTTAATTCCAATAGATATAGAACAATTGTCATATAGAACTAAAAGTACGCCTAGAAAACAAAAGAGAAATATAACAAATATACAAGAAATAATGAAAAATGTAAATACAACTCAAATAGGTATTGATAATAGAAGACTTTCAACAAAAGAGCGAATAAACCTATATATAGCAAGATCTGAAAAAATCACACAAAGAGATATTGTTGTATTTACACAAAATTTCTATTTATTAAAAAAGGCAAACTTCAATAATATACATGCTTTATCTACAATAATAGAAGGAACAGAAAACCTGTCATTTAAAGGAGTTCTAGAAGACATACTAGCAGGTGTAGAAGCAGGTGAAAATATGTATACAACAATGGAATATTACTCAAATATATTTCCATTTATATACATAAATATGATAAAAGTAGGAGAATTATCAGGTTCACTTACAAACTCATTAGAACAAGCAGTAAAATATTTAGATGATACCGCAGCAATAAACAAAAAATTAAGATCAATTTTAATACCTAATATTGCAGAATTTGTATTATTAATTGTGATGTTAATAGTAGGAACATTAGTAGCAATACCAGCAATACAAAATGTATTTGATGAATTAGGAACAGAAGATACATTACCAACTGTAACGCTTTGGTTTGCAGATTTTTTAAACAAATGTATACAATATTGGTACATACCGACGGGAATAATTATTGCAATAATTGGACTTGTATTATTTTATATTAATACGCCAAAAGGAAAATATAATTATCACTTATTTAAATATAAGATGCCAGTATTTGGAGAATTGATATTTGCATTAGACTTTTCAAGATTGATGAAAGCAATGTTATTAAACTTAAGAAATGGAATGAGAATACAAGAAGCAATAGAAGTAAGTAAAAACGTAGTAAAAAATTACGTAATGCTATCAATAATAGAAACATCAATAAACAATATTTTAATTGGTTCATCTTGGATAGAACCATTTGAACAATCAGGACTTGCAAAACCTATGATTATAGAAATGTTAAAAGTAGGTATGCAAACAGACCTAGCAGAAATGATGGAAAAGCTAGTAGAATATATGGAAATAGACATAGACAACATAATGCAAAAAATAATGAAAGCATTACCGCAAATAGTATATGCGATTGTAGGTGTAGTATTAATCTTCTTTGTATTAGTAGTATTAGTACCATGTATTCAAGTTTATATGGGTAACTTCTTGTTCTCAGCATATGGAGTATAAATTTAAAATTGCCAAGAGGGACGCTCCTTTTTGGCAATTTTTTTCAAAAAAAAGGGACATCCCTTCATAGAGGAGTGAAAAAAATGAAAATTGGAATAGATCTAGGTGGAAGCCATATTGCAATTGGAGTTGTTGATGAAGATGGAAAAATCATCGACAGAGTTGAATACAAATTAAGTGAGTTTCAAATAAATGAAAAAAAAGATAAAATGAAAGACTATATAATAAATAGTGTAAATGAATTAAGACAAGAGTATGAAATTACTTCTATTGGAATTGCTATTCCTGGTACAGTGGATTCAAAAAGAATAATTAAATCGGTAAATTTGGGTATTGAAAATTATAATATTGTAGATGAATTACAAGATATAATAGAATTACCAATTAGTATTAAAAATGATGCAAAATGTGCAGCTCTTGCAGAAAGCAAATATGGTTGCATAAATGGATATAACAGAGCTTTGTTTTTTACTCTTGGAACTGGAGTAGGAACAGCAGTTATTATTAATAGTAAGCTATTAGATGCGGGAGAATTGCCAGGTTGTGAAGCAGGACATATGATTATACAAAAAGAAGGTTTGTTATGCAATTGTGGAAAAAGAGGTTGTTTAGAAAAATATGCATCTATGAAGGCTTTTAAAGATTCTTTAAGAAATAAGCTTCCATATAGAGAATATCAAACAGGTGAGATGCTTGAAAAACTTCTAATAGAAAGAACTGATAATGAAGATATTAATAAAAAGATTGATGAAACTGTAGATGAATATATAGAATATTTAGCAATAGGAATTTCAAATTTGATTAATATTTTTGAGCCTGAAGTTATTGGAATAGGAGGAAGTTTTGTGTTTTTTGCAGAAAGCTTAATTCCAATTTTAAAACAAAAATTGTTAGAAGGTAATTTTTTGTTTAATTCTAGAGATGATATTGAAATAAATGTTGCATCTTTGGGAAATGATGCAGGAATAATTGGTGCAGTTTTGGGGGATTAAGGGACGTTCTTTCTTTCCCTCTTTTAGGGATTAGGGGACACTCCTTGGCAGGTTCGTCAGTGTGGTGTTCCATTATTTTTTATTTATAATTGATTGGAGTGAGAATTAGAAATTGTTAATTATTAGAATGAGGGATGTTCAGGGCAAAATGTATTATATTATTTTTTTCATTACTCGGCTTCCTACATAAAACAAGAATTTCTAAAATCATTTTATGGCACCCTTTCACTTAGTCCTCGCAGCAGAGCTGCTCGACGCGAACATTTTCCATAAAATGATTTAAGAAATTCTAATTTTATTCCAGTCGCATTCGTAATTATAGTCAAAATAATATAATACATTTTGAGCATGAAAGCGGCACATTATAATAATTTACAAGTTCTTTTTGAACGAAATGAACGATTAAATAAAAAATAATGGAACACCACACTGACGAACCTGCCAAGGGGTGTCCCCTAATCCCTAAAAGAGGGAAAGAAAGAACGTCCCTTAATCCCTTTTGCAAGTTGGAATTCTAATCCAATTTCCTGCATAAATCAAGTTAGGATTTGAAATGTTATTTAACATTGCAATTTCTGAAACGGAACTATTATAAGTTAAAGCGAGTCTAGAAAGTGTATCTCCATATTTAATTCTATATAAAATCTTACCACAAGAATTTTGCCCTTCCATTGAATTATTAACAGTTTCAGTACTTTTAATAATCAAAATTTGATTTGGATAAATCAAATTAGGATTTTTAATATTATTTAGACTAACTAATCTATTTACAGTTGTATTATATCTATAAGCAATTGCACTTAAAGTATCTCCACGTTTTACTATATATGTTATTTTTTTACTTGAAGAACTTTCAGATGAATTTGTATTTGTTATAATTGTAAATTGTTGTCCTGGGTAAATTAAATTAGGATTTTTAATAATAGGATTTAAAGCAACAATATCTGAAACACTAGTACCATAATTTAAAGCAATTTGGCTTAAAGTATCTCCTTTTTTTACTGTATATACAATTGTATTTTCAGAAGCTGAATCTCCTGTATTTTCAGGAGTTGGGAGCCTATGTGGTTTACTCATAAATATTCCATCTGTAAATTGATTTCTATCCACATATCCTGAAATACCATTTACAGTTCCTGTACTTGTATATTGCCAACCAACCCAAGTTTGCCATTTTCCATTTGACCCTGGACTACTTATTCCATAATTTGCAACCCAAAGAGGATATTTAGTAAGTGAAACATCAAATATTGTTCTTGCAGAATAAGCGTTGCTATAAATAACTAATTCGGAGCCAGTAATATTTTGCAAAGTTTCTAAAAATACTTTAGAAATTTCATTAACTTGATTTGTAGATAAATTACCAAAGTCCTCAAAATCCATAGCTAATTTACAATCTACTTCTTTACCAGCAATAACTCTTGCAAAAAAAATAGCTTGTTCTCTTGCTTGGTGAGCAGTCCTTGCTGTAACATAGTGATAAAATCCAATTTTTAAACCATTAGCTTTTGCATTTGAATAGTTTGATTCAAAGTAGGGGTCAATAAAACTTCTACCTTCACTAGATTTAATATAAACTATGCTTATTCCAGATTTTTTTACATCAGAAAAATTTATGTTTCTTTGCCAATTACTAACATCTATTCCTTGATATATCTGATTACTAGATGGTCCAAATGCGAAACAAGGAATAAAAGTTGAAAAAATGATAAATAATGTAAACAAGAAAATTAAGCAATTTTGTTTTTTATAATTCATATAGTATTACCTCCTTTCTTTATAAATAATATGCTTATGTAAACAAATTTGCCAAAAAGATTCGACCTTGATGGCATATTTATAAAAAAACACTTGCAATTTGCCTAAAAATTTGTTATAATAATTTGCGTATTAATCACACAAAAAGAGCTTTAAAGGATGTGCCTAAAATTTAGGTCCTAAAAAGTGAAGAATTTTGTGGAAGAAATAACAAAAAGGGAGGAATTAAAAATGGCAGTAGTTGCAATGAAACAATTACTAGAAGCAGGTGTTCATTTTGGACATCAAACAAGAAGATGGGACCCAAAAATGGCAGAATATATATTTCAAGCCAGAAATGGAATTCACATCATCGACTTACAAAAGACATCTAAAAAATTAGATGAGGCTTACAACTTTATTAGAGAACAAGCAGAAGAAGGAAAAATATGACAGATCGTCGATCCTGACGATCACGAGTTCCTCCGGCTTCAGCGTCTC
>CAZBMU010000091.1:0-5321 GCA_964493175.1 uncultured Clostridium sp. | reverse complement strand
TTAAACCATCTTTCTACAAAACTTTCTAATGCTTGCTCTGGTTGAGTATCATGGTTATCTACAAAAGTTACTGCTTTATTTGGATTATCTTTTACTAAAGTATTATCAAAAATTTTTGATAAGTCATAATCTTCTTGTTTTGATGCAGCCCAGAAATTATAATGTAATGGTACATCAAATAATGACACTTGTCCTTCTGTTTCAGTTAAATATCTATGTAATTTATTTACATCTCCAGACCAATATTCCCCAACTGTAAATAATTCTTTACCTGTATTATCTCTTAAGTCTTTAATCCATTCATTATAAAAATGGACTGGTATATGTTTTACTGCGTCTAATCTAAATCCTGTAACATCTGTAAATTCTGCATACCATTTCCCCCATTTTTTACATTCTTCAACTACTTCTGGATTCTCAAAATCGATATCTGCTCCCATTAAATAGTCATAATTACCATATTCTTCATCTACTGCATCATTCCATTTCTTATCTTTAAATTTAAAAATTGCATGTTCTTTTGAATTTTCATCATAATCAATTCCATCAAAATGTGTCCAATTCCATTTAAAATCTGAATATTTATTTTTTCTTCCGGGAAATGTAAATTTTGTTGCTACTCTAACAGTTTCTTGATTTGATATTTCATTATTATGATCTCCAAAATCAACCTTTTTTGCAGGTATTGTCTGTAACATATCTGCTCCCATTTTATGGTTTAGAACTATATCTGCATAACTTTCTATATCTGCTTGTTTTAAAGCTTCTATACAATTTAAATATTCATCTTTTGAGCCATATTTGGTTTTTATAGTTCCCTTTTGGTCAAATTCTCCTAAATCATATACATCATAAACAGAATATCCAACATCACATTTTCCACCAAACCCTTTATATGCTGGTGGAAGCCATAGTCCTGTAATACCTAATTTTGATAATTCATTTGCTTTTGCGGAAATTTCATTCCATAAATTTTGATTACATTCCATATACCATTCAAAGTATTGCATAATTGTTCCATTTATTTCTTTCATTATAAACTCGCTTCCTTTTATTTTTTTCTTATTATATCACTTCATTTTAAATTTGGCTAGAAAAATTTAAAAACCTCTTTATCTTTGAAATCTTTTATGGTATAATGTGTTAGATTTAAAAAACATTTGTCAAAAGATAAAAATTTAGGAGGAATAAAAATGGAATTTAATAAATGTACTAGATGTGGAAGTTTTTATATATCAAATGGCAATGTATGCCCTAAATGTAGTACAAAGGATGGATTTGAATTTTCTACTTTTAAAACTTATATAGCAGAAAATGGGCTTGATAACTCTTTAGAAATAGTATCAGCTAATACTGGTATTACTATTAGAAATCTAAATCGCTTTTTAAATTATACTGAATTCAAATCATATAAAAAAGAATTAAAACAACTTCAAAAAAGAAATGATATAGAAAATGCTACTCTTAATTAATGAAAGGACTGATTTAAATGAAGAATGTTTTTGATACATTGGAAGAAAGAGGTTATATTGAACAATTAACACATCCAAAAGAAATAAAAGAATTATTTGGAAAGGAAAGTGTTCCTTTTTATATTGGAATTGATCCAACAGCAGATAGTTTACACGTTGGACATTTTGTTTCTTTAATGGTTGCTTCTCATATGCAAAAATGTGGTCATAAACCAATTATTTTAATTGGTGGTGCTACAGCTGCAATTGGTGATCCTTCACGGAAAAACAGATATGAGAAAAATGCTTAGTCGTGAACAATTAGATTCAAATGTTGAAGGAATAAAAAAACAAGTTGAAAAATTTGTCAATTTTGATGGAGAAAATGGAGCAATTATTGTTAATAATGCAGATTGGTTATTAGACTTAAAATTTATTGATTTTGTACGTGAAATTGGTAGTTTATTTTCTGTTAATAAAATGCTTGCAGCAGAATGTTATAAAGCAAGGCTAGAAACTGGTCTTACTTTTTTCGAAATGAGTTATATGTTAATGCAATCTTATGATTTTTGGTATCTATATAATAAATATGGATGCAAATTAGAAATGGGTGGAAATGACCAATGGTCTAATATCATTGGCGGTGTTGAATTAATTAGAAAAATTGGAAAAGATGATTCTTTTGGTTTAACATTTAAACTTTTAACAACTAAAGAAGGTAAAAAAATGGGTAAAACAGAAAAAGGCGCTTTATGGTTAGACCCAGAAAAAACGTCTCCTTATGAATTTTATCAATACTGGAGAAATATTGAAGATGATAGTGTTGAAACTGTTTTAAAAATGTTAACTTTCTTACCTATTAAAAAAATTAAAGAATTAGCTTCTCTAAAAGATGAAAAAATAAATGAGGCTAAAAAAATAGCTGCATTTGAAATTACTAAATTAGTACATGGTGAAGATGAAGCCAAAAAAGCTGAAGAATCTTCAAACGCATTGTTTTCTGGACAAGGTAGCCTAGATAATATGCCAACTACTAAATTAGATTCAACTGCTATTTCTATATTAGATGCTATGATTAAAGTTGGTTTTGTTCCTTCAAAAGGTCAAGCTAGAACTTTAATTAATCAAGGTGGAATTACTTTAAATGATGAAAAAATTACAGATGTGAATTATATACTTTCTGAAGATAATTTTAAAAGTGGTTATGCAATTTTGAAAAAAGGAAAAAAAGTTTTTCATAAACTTGAGAAAAATTAAGAGACGTTCTTTCCTTCCTTCTTTATTTAGCACTACTATGCTCAAACTGTATTTATATTATTTAAAGTGTAATTACGAATGTGACTGGAATGAAACAATAAATAATATAAATACAGTTTGCCCTAAACATTCCTCATTTTCCTATAAATTGTTGCACATACATTTTTCCGTATTTAGGACTACTTACTACTCCTACACCTGTATAATTAAAATTTGCATTTAAAATATTTGCTCTATGTCCAGATGAGTTCATCCAAGCATTTACTGCTCCACTATTACTAGAATTTGCTGCAATATTTTCTCCAGCTGATTTATATGTTATTCCAAAACTTTTCATCATATCAAATGGTGAACCATATGTTGGCGATTGATGTGAAAAATAATTGTTAGCTACCATATCTTCAGTTTTTATTCTTGCAACTTTTTGTAATCCATTATCTATTTTTAAAGCTGTTAATCCATTTTTTATTCTCTGCTCATTTATTAAATTAAATACTTCTTGTTCATCTGAATTCATCCCACTAGTTGTTTGAGTCCCTGAGCTTTGCCCACCAGAACTTCCTGTACTATTTGGATAAATTGCTTTTACATAATCTTTGCTTACAGCTCCAACATGGTCATCATCAGTTTGTATAATATACCATGTTCCAACACCTGCAAATACTCGTATATATTCATTTTTCTTAACTGTAGCAATTATAGGATAATTTGTACCTGGACCACTTCTAACATTTAATTTTGTCGCTGTTACTAATCCTGTTGTAAAATCAACTCTATAATAATGTTGCATTCCAAATGATGTTGATACTTTGCTAATCATTATTATAAATACAGTTATAGATAGCATTGTTAATATACTTTTTTTCTTTAAAGTTATAATTCTCATAAAAAAACACCTCCATACCTAATATTATTGGTATTGAGATGTCCTTTATTACATTTTTTTGATGATTTTTGACTTCGTCCCAAAAATCATGCTGTTTCTTTTTCATTATTATGAGGTATTTGTCTTTTCTTTTTTACAAATGGTTTACGTTGTTCTTTACCCTCTCCAACTACTATTTCAGGTCCTGCATTTTCTGTAACAGTTGCTTTTGTTATAATGCATTTTTCTATATTTGGATTTGATGGAATGTCAAACATGATATCTCTCATTATTTCTTCTATAATTGAACGTAATCCTCTTGCACCAGTTTTTCTTTCTATTGCTTTTTCTACAATTGCTTCTAATGCATCTTGATTAAATGTTAATTCTACACCATCTATTTCAAATAGTTTTTGATATTGTTTTACTAATGAATTTTTTGGCTCTACTAAAATCTCTATTAATGCTTTTTTGTCTAAATCTTTTAAAGTTGCTACAATTGGAAGTCTTCCAATAAATTCTGGTATTAATCCAAATTTTAGCAAGTCCTGTGGTAATAATTCTTTAAATACTTCATATTTATTAATTTCTTTTTGGCTTTGAACATTTTTTCCAAATCCTATTGCTTTCTCTCCTGTTCTGTCTTTTATTATATTTTCTAGTCCTTCAAATGCTCCTCCACATATTATTAATATATTTTCTGTGTTTATTTGTATTAATTCTTGGTTTGGATGTTTTCTTCCTCCTTGTGGTGGGACAGATGCTATTGTTCCTTCTATTATTTTTAATAATGCTTGTTGTACACCTTCTCCACTAACATCTCTAGTTATAGATGGATTTTCAGATTTTCTTGTTATTTTGTCTATTTCATCTATATATATAATTCCTTTTTCTGCTTTTTCTACATCTCCATCTGCTGCTTGAATTAGTTTTAGAAGTATGTTTTCCACATCTTCCCCAACATATCCTGCTTCTGTTAATGTTGTTGCATCTGCAATTGCAAATGGTACATTTAATATTTTTGCTAAAGTTCTTGCTAATAGTGTTTTTCCACATCCTGTAGGTCCTAATAGTAATATATTGCTTTTTTGAATTTCAACATCATCTTCTCTAGAATTTTCTTCATGTGCAATTCTTTTATAATGATTATAAACTGCTACAGATAAAGTTTTTTTAGCTTCATCTTGTCCAATAACATAATCATCTAAAACTTTTTTTATTTCTTTTGGACTAGGTACATTATTTAATTCATTTAATGTATATCCTGCTTTTTCATCATCATATAATTCTGCTTCAATTATGCTTGTGCAAAGGTCTACACATTCATCACAAATATATACTCCTGGCCCCGCAACTATTTTTCTAACATTTTCTTGAGATTTTCCACAAAAAGAACATCTAACACTTTTGGGAATATTATCATTTCTTGCCATAAAACTAATTATTCCTTTCTATTTATTATTTTCTTTTGTCCATAATTCCATCTATTAATCCATATTTAAGAGCTTCTTCTGCTGTCATGTAATTATCTCTTTCAGTATCTTTCTCAATTGTTTCAATAGATTGACCTGTTCTCTCACTTAAAAATCTATTTAATTTTTCTCTAGTTTTTACTAAGTGGTCTGCATGTATTTTAACTTCAGTTGCTTGCCCTGAAATTCCTCCACCACCTATTAATGGTTGATGAATAAGTATTTCAGCATTTGGAGTAGCAAATCTTTTACCTTTTTCTCCAGCTGCTAATAATG
>CAZBMU010000090.1:0-5389 GCA_964493175.1 uncultured Clostridium sp. | reverse complement strand
TTCTCGGCGAGCGCCGATGGTGGAGCATCGCCGCCGTGGCCGTCGCCGTATTCCAAAAAATAATACAAATGCCATGTGTTTTATTGATATTCTTAGTTCACAACTTCTAATAAGCACAAATCTGAACAAACTATAAGTCATTAATAATGCTATTATAAATTCTAACGGGAATATAATCCAATTTATTAGATTTTGATTCTTTTTTATTAATTCTTTCATTAGCTTTTCCTTCCTTATTTTACAACTTGAAAATTATATAATTTATATCCATTTAATTCATATATCTTTTCAAATTTAAACTCTTTTGTATTTATTTTTTCTAAATCATTTATAGTAAATATATATTTTATATCTAATTCTTTTAATTCATTTGGTGTCATATATACTTCAAATTGATCACTACCTAATAAATTAAATTTTTTTTCTATTTCTGAATCTGATGATTTTAGTTTCATAGTTATATGTGCATATCTATTATATATATCTTCATATTCTTCATTAATATCTATCTTTTTCCATCTATCCATATCAGGATATGTGTTTGTACAATTAACTATAGGTACTCCAGCCATCATAAAATAATTTGCAATTGGGAATCCTAATTCTTCTACCATCCATTTTCCACTATCTTTTTCATTAATTTCCTGTACTTTTTTTATTATTTCACTATCATAAACAACATTTATTCCTCTTCTTATAGGATTTACTGTTCCTCCACACATAAGCATTACAAATGTTATTCCACAAATAAAAAGAATTTTTGTATATTTAGAATTATACCTAAATAAGAAATAAAATAAATATATACACATAATTGTCATAGCTACAGCCATTTTAATTGTAATATATGCTCTATTAAACACTTTGCATAATAATACCATAATTATTGCTAAAGCTACAGAAACTATAATTGAATATATTTTTTTATTTGCTTTTTCTCTTATTGCTAAACTTCTTATTAATAATAATATATCAATAAATCCTACTCCAAGCATTGCCCTTTTAGGTTGAACTCTGCTTAATAATGTAATTTTAGCTATTATTTTAGGAAATCCCAAAATACACCATATACTTAGAAATAAATAAACAATTAATAATAAAATTAACGGTAAGTCCTTTTTCTTTTCTTTAATCATTGTTGTAAATGAAATTATTATTCCTATTGGAAACAAACCAAATACCATAGCTTTTTCACATGTATTTGTATCTAATAAAACATCTTTAAATGGAGTAAATCTATTCATTATATAACTAAAATAATGGTTAAATTCTCCTCCTCCAGTCAAGTCTCTTGAACCTGGATATACTGTATTCATTACTGCTTTTATCGTATCTATTGATTGAGAAAAAATATATCCCATACTTAATCCAAAAATGATAATAGCTATTATTATAGATATAATATCTTTATAAGTTATTTTACAATTTTTTCTATTTTCTACTATTATCCATATTGCGATTACTGCGAAAATGTAAAAAAGTGGTATTTGCCAAGATGGATATAATACTAACAAATATCCTCCAGCAGATATAACTAAAACAAATAAATATAGACATCTTCTTTTTAAATCATTATTATTCATATATTTATATAGCATTATTAATGCTAACTGACCAAATATAAAAATTTCTGCTATTCCATTTACAGCAAACCACCATTGCATAGTTGGTGCAAGTGTTATTAGTACAGCCATAATAAATGAAAGCAATTTATCTTTTTTGGTTAGAATCATACCAAATTCTATTGTTACTAAAAATAATGCAATTAATCTACCACACCAGAAAAAAGATAATCCTCTTGATGCCCCTAAGAATAAAAATCCTATTTGAAAAGGTCTAAATATTTGCATTATGTTTAAAACAGGTAAAGCATAAACCATAAATACATCTGTTACATCTGCTCTTAATATTTCACTAAAATATTTAAATCCATTAAAACTTTGTGAAAACATCATTGGTGTTAAAACTGCCCACTCATCACTACGTATTCCTCTAGACTTTCCTAACAGAACTCCATCTTTTATTATGTTTGCATTTATAAAATTATTCCACATTCCTATTGATGAGCCACTTATCTCAAATAATACACACATTATAAAAACAACTATTGCAATATAATATCTATATTTAAAAAGCCATTCTGCACATTTTTTTGTTATTTCAATTCCATAGTCAACTTTCTTATTTATTTTCTCAAACATTTTATCTCCTCATTTTTTTATATTATTATTCAATATTCACTTTTTCTTGTCTAATTCCATATTGATCATCATCTAATCTTAAATTTATATTATAATAAGGATCTCCTTTTTTCTTATAATTTCCCCATTTTTTATAAAACAAATCAATTTCACCTTGAAATCTTTCTTGTTTTTCTTGTGTATCTTCTGCTCCTCTAGATTTAGATTCATAGTGTTTTAGTTCTACAAATGGATTATAAATAATTAATCTTCCAGATTCTATTATTTTTAAGCAAAAATCAATATCATTAAAAGCAACAGCAAAATCTTCATCCATATATCCTACTTGTTCATAAACAGAACGTTTTGCCATCATACAAGCTGCAGTTACAGCACTTAAGTTTTGTATATGGCTATCTCTAGCAAAATAACCATGCGTATTTTTATATAATCCTTTAAATACATGTCCAGCTACTCCATAAACTCCAATTATTGTTCCAGCATGTTGTATAGTTCCATCAGGATAATATAATTTAACTCCAACTGCTCCAACATCTTCTCTTTGATTCATCCCAACCATTTTCTCTAGCCAATCTGGTGTTATTAATTCTGTATCATTATTTAATTGAATAATATATTCTCCATTTGTATTTTTTACTCCATAATTAATTATTTTAGAATAATTGAACTGTTTTTCTGAGTAATATAATATTTTTATTTTTTCATTTTCTTCAAGTTTCTTATAGTAATCAAAAATAGATTGTTCAGTACTATTATTTTCAATAATTACTATTTCATAATTTTCATAAGTAGTTTTCTCTAATATTGAATCTATACACACTTTTAATGTTTTTGCTTCATTTCTATTTGGAATTAAAATAGTAACTTTTGGATTTCCTTTTACTTTATAATCTATCTTATATGTTCCAAGAGTTGCTCCATGTGATACTTCTCCTTCTAGTCCTACTCTTTTTAAATGATCTTGTAAAACTGGTATTCCTGCTTCAAAAGCATAAGGTTTTGCAGCAGCATCTTTTGCTGTTGATAATTCATGAACTCTCCAATGATATAATATTTTTGGAATATGTTTTATATTTTTAGCAATTTCAGCCATTCTAATTATTATATCATAATCTTGTGCACCATTATATTTACTTCTTTCTCCACCTAATTTTTCCATCAAATCTTTTCTAAATACACTAAAATGACATATGTAATTATTTGACCTTAATGTATCTATTGCAAAATCTGGTTTAAAATGAGGGTCAAATCTAGGCTTATCTATTGTAGTTATTTTATCTTCATCTGTATATATAAATTCAACATCTGGGTCTTCATTAATTGCTTTAACTACTTCAAACAGGCAATTTATTGGTAATAAGTCATCATGATCTAAAAGAGCTATATAATCACCTGTTGCACGTTTTAGTGCTTCATTTGTATTTCCTGAAATACCTAAGTTGTTTCCAGTATAGTTATATTTAATTCTTTCATCTTTTTTACAAATCTCTTCTATCTTTTCATTTTCTTCAGGACTACCATCTTCTAAACATAGTTCCCAGTTAGTATATGTCTGATTTATCATATATTCAACTAATTCTTCAAAAAAATTTTCTGGTGTATTATACATTGGAACTAATATACTTATTTTTGGATTTATTTTAAATTTTGTATTTCTTTGCTTTTCTAGTTCTTCTTCTTTTGGATCATTAAAACTCATCCAGATCTCATAAGGAGTAGGCTCTGGTTTTGAACCATGTATTATTCTGTTTATTTTTCTTAATATTTTTCTGGTTTTTCCTGCTTCTGGAAATAATTTATCTCTTAATCTAACACTCATTTTTTAGTTTTTCTCCTTTTATTAGTTTATTTTTTGTTTAGTCGTCTTAGTTTTCTTAATGGAGCTGTTAATTTCCATGATTTTGATTGTTTTATAAACATTATTTCATTTTTTAAGTTTTGTATTTCAGTATCTCTTTTATTAATTTCTCCATCCTTATATGAAATATCTGCATTTAATAAATTTATTGTATGGTTATCAGTTAATTTTTGTATATACAAATTTTTAACATCTTCACCTTGTATATGTATATTCCATATATTTTCATCTCTTATTTCATTTTGAATTTTATTGTCTAATTCGTCAAACAGTATTAATATATCTTTTGTAAGACCTACTTTTTCAAATAATTCTTCAATTGGAATATAATCATTTACTCCATCAAAGTATTTTATTGACCTATATAATATAAAATCTATTGGTAAATTTTCTTCTTTCCATTCTTGGTCATAAAAATATAATTCATTATCTATAAAAAAACAATTTTGAAAAATTAAATCCCATAAACCATATTGAGTGATTTTTATATTGTTTAATATATCTTTATCATATTCGATTCCGTATTTTTCAAAAACATTATTATTTTTATCTCCATCTTCAAGTTTTTCATATAAATATTTTTTAAACCTTAAAACTAAATCTATTGCTTCTTTTTTATTTGTTTTCAACATTTTTAAAATAGTTTTATCAAGTGTCTCTCCTTTAGTATATTTACTAATAATTTTTTCTTCATCATAATTATCTAAAGATTTTATATTTAGTTTTTTCATAATATCTATATTATTTTTTATATTTTGTATATGTAATTTGCTACTATCATTTTCTGGATATTTGTATACAAAATCATCCTCAACTATAGTTTTTATTCTATATTCTTTTTTTCTCATATTTGAATAACTGACAAGATTAATTCCATTTTCTACATATTCATTATTAAATATTTCTATAAAGTATGAATTTACCAATTCCTTAAATAATGGATTTTTTTCTTCTAATAATTCTTTAAATAAATCATTTTGCTCAAAAAACTTAATATTCTTTTCATTATTATATACAATGTTTCTAGATATATCATTTCCTGATATTTGTTGCTTATCTGTAAATAGTACATTTGTAAATTTATAATCTGTTAATGGATAATAGATTTTTTTACTTTTAAATCCAGCATTTTCTATTTCATATATTGCTTGTTTTAAACTATATCTATTTGTAGTAATTTTACTTTTTATACTGCTGTGAACATCTTTAATTTTACATATATTGTTTACTCCATATTTATTATCTAAAGCTATTAAAATTTTTCCATTTTCATTTAAATTAGATTTAATATTTCTCAATATATTTTCAAGATTTTCTTGAAAATCCTCAA
>CAZBMU010000089.1:0-5396 GCA_964493175.1 uncultured Clostridium sp. | reverse complement strand
AAACTGCATCAAAAGCAACTAAAAAAACTTATAAAGATTTATATAATAACAATTACTTAAGAGAAATTGAACAAAAGGAAAGACACTTTGAGCAGGAAATTACAAACATCAAAATTAATATGGGTACAGTTATTAATTCAAATTATTGGAGAATTGAAGGAATAAAAAATATTTACAAAGTATTTATAGAAGAAGTAAGTGAAAAGTTTAATAAAGATTTATCTGAATTTAAAGTTGATGAAATAGAAGAAACAAAAAAAGAGGAAAGAGAAAAAATATTACCTGGAGTTAAGAGTATTAATAATAGAATAAGTGAAAAAATATTAAATTACAAATTTGAAGAAGATGACGAAGAAGAAGATTATTATGACAATGAAGATGAAGACGAATATGAAGACGAATATGAAGACGAATATGAAGATGAATATGAAGATGAATATGAAGATGAAGATTTTGATAGCGATGAATATGATATATATAAATATGACAACAATTTTTTTGATGATGAGGAAAATGAAAAGATTGAAAAAGTTTCCAACGATTTTTATGGAGATAATATTGATGAAATTATAAGAAATAGTAGAAAAAAAGGATTATTTGGAAAATTTTTTAATAAATAGTTTCCAGCTAAAACGGACCTTTTTGACAAAAAGGTCCGTTTTAGTTGGCATATTAATTTATTTCAGTAATTTTTAGATTAAATTTATCCTCAAAAACTTTTTTCTTAGCAATATATTCTTTAGTTCTAAAACCTTTAACATCAATAACTTCAGTAGAATTATCTTTATTAAAAATAATAAAATCAGCTTTGTATTTTAAACCTGGAGCAAGCATAAAAGTTGGTTGTAAACAAAAACCATTTATTTCTTTAGCGTGTAATCTCATTTTTAATTCGCAATAATAATCAGCCTCCTTTTGACTGTCAAATGTATGTCCATCAACAGAAACCTTATTTGCTCTATATTTACTTTTTTTTGTTTTAGAATTTGTAAATTGTTTGTAATCTTCAACACTCCAATGTTCCATTTAAATTCTCCTATTTATATAATTATATAAAAATATTATATATTAAAATATAAAAAAGGTCAATGAAAAAAAGTGTTAGCCTTGACAAACAAATTTGTTTATTGTATAATGTTAACCGTGATTAACAAATAAAGGAGAGAAATAAGAGAATGCTTTCAAAATCATTAGAAGAATATCTAAAAACAATGTATATAATTAAAAAGCAAAATGGAAATGTGAGAGTAACAGATGTTGCATTAAAAATGAATTGTAGTAAACCAAGTGTAAATAAAGCATTACATAATTTAAAAGCAGAAAATATGGTTAATTACGAATCTTATGGAACAATAGAGTTGACAGAAAAAGGAGAAGATTTAGCTAAAAAAATATTAGAAGCTTATGATATTGTATATTTATTTTTAAAAGATGTTTTAAATTTAGAATCAGAAGAAGCTGAAGAACAAGCTGAAAAAGTAAAAAGCGTAATATCGGATAATACTATAAATAAAATGGCAAAATATGTACATAAAGTATTAGGTTTAAATGATTTAGATTGTGCCTATGATATAAATAATAAAAGATGTAGAAGCTGTGAAAGAAGAAAAATAACAAATAAGAATAATTAATCAAGAAAGGAAAATCAAAATGAATGATAAATTATTAGAAATAGAAAATTTATATGTAAAAGCAGAAAATAAAGAAATCTTAAAAGGAATAAATTTGGAAATTAAAAAGGGAGAAATACATGTAATAATGGGACCAAATGGTTCAGGAAAAACAACAACAGCAAATGCGATTTTAAACAATCCAATGTATAATAAAGAGCAAGGTATTATAAAATTTGAAGGAAAAAATATAACAAACTTAAAAACTGATGAAATAGCAAGAAAAGGAATATTTATGTCTTTTCAATTACCAGAAGAAATACCAGGAATAACAGTAACAAATTTTTTAAAATATGCAAAAAACAAAATAACAGGAAAACCTATAAAAGTTTTTGAGTTTAAAGATGAAGTAAAAAAATATATGGAAGAGCTAAATATGAATGCAAAAAATATTGAGAGAAGTTTAAATGTTGGTTTTTCAGGAGGAGAAAAAAAGAAAAATGAAATATTACAAATGCTTGTACTAAATCCAAAACTTGCAATATTAGATGAAACAGACTCTGGACTTGATGTAGATGCAATAAAAACAGTATCAAAGGGAATAAATATGTTTAGAAATGAAAATAATGCTGTATTAATAATTACACATAATACAAAAATACTGCATAATTTAAATGTTGACTATGTTCATATTTTAATAGACGGAAAGATTGTAAAAACAGGAAGAAGTAAATTGGCAATAGAAATAGAGGAAAACGGGTATTCACAATTTAAAAATTAAGTTTTCAACCAATGGGGACTAGTTTGTTTTGGTTGAGTCGAGAAAGGAATTTAAAATGAAGAATAAAACTCAAGTTGAAGAAATAAATAGAAATATTTATGATATAAAAAACAAAGATAATTATGATTTTAAAATTCAAAAAGGTTTAACAAGAGAAATAGTTGAAGAAATTTCAAAACAAAAAAATGACCCTGATTGGATGAGAGAAATAAGATTAATGGCATTAGAAGAATATAATAAATTGGAGTTACCAACTTGGGGGCCAGATTTGTCTGAATTGAATATGAATGAAATTGCTACTTATGTTAGACCTAAAACTAAATTAAATTCATCTTGGGATGATGTTCCAGAAGATATAAGAAATACATTTGATAAACTTGGCATTCCAGAGGCTGAGAAAGAGTCTTTAGCAGGTGTAGGTGCACAATATGATTCTGAAGTTGTTTATCACAGTATGAAAGAAGAATTAATAAAACAAGGTGTAATTTATACTGATATGGAAACAGCAGTAAGAGAATATCCAGATATTGTAAAAAAACATTTTATGAAATGTGTTCCTATAACAGATCATAAATTTACAGCACTACATGCAGCTGTTTGGTCAGGTGGTTCATTTGTGTATATTCCAAAAGGTGTTAAATTAGATTTTCCATTACAATCATATTTTAGATTAAACTCACCAGAATCAGGCCAATTTGAACATACTTTAATAATAGTTGAAGAAGGCGCAAGTCTTCATTTTATTGAAGGTTGTTCAGCGCCTAAATATAATAAAGTAAATTTACATGCTGGTTGTGTTGAATTATTTGTTAAAGATAATGCATATTTAAGATATTCTACAATAGAAAATTGGTCAAAAAATATGATGAATTTAAATACAAAAAAATGTATTTGTGGTAAAAATGCTGGGATAGATTGGGTAACTGGTTCATTTGGTTCACATATATCGATGTTATATCCTCTAAGTGTATTAAATGGTGAAGGAGCAAAAACCGAATATACAGGAATATCATTTGCAGGAGCAACACAAAATTTAGATACAGGTTTTAAAGTAATACACAATGCACCAAATACATCAAGTGTGATAAATGCAAAATCAATTTCAAAAAATGGTGGAAATTGCACATATAGATCATTAGTTAGAATAAATGAAAATGCTAAAAATTCAAAATCTTCTGTATCATGTGAATCTCTTATGCTAGATGATATATCTGTTTCAGACACAATACCAACAAATGATATAAGAACAGATGAAGTAGAATTTTCTCATGAAGCTAAAATTGGTAAAATAAGTGATAAAACAATATTTTATTTAATGAGCAGAGGATTGTCAGAAGAAGATGCAAAAGCAATGATAGTAAGAGGGTTTGCATATCCTATATCTAAAGAATTGCCAGTTGAATATGCAGTTGAGATGAACAATTTAATTAATCTTGAACTAGAGGGGGCAATAGGATGATAAAAATAAATGAAACACCAAGAAGAACATCTAGAAATTTTTTAATAAACAATTTTAAATTAAAAAGTCTTGAAATACCAAATAAAATAAAAGAATTTGAGAATTTGGATATAATAAATGAAAATAGTAAAATTAAAATAGAAAAAAATGTGAATATTCCAAAATTGAAATATGGACTTGGAGAAAAACTAACTGAACAAGTTGTTAATAAATCTAATATGGATTTAAAAATAGAAATTAATAGTAAAACAAACAAAGAAACTATAATTAATTATAATTTTGATGAAGACAATTTGAATTTGATACAAAACATCGAAATAATAATAAACGAATGTTCTAAAACAACTCTAATATTCAATTTACTATCACAAGAAAATATAAAATGTTTTCATAATGCTATAATAAAAACACTTGCAAAAAAAGATTCAGAATTAAACATAATAATAGTTAATATATTAAATGATAATTCATATAATTTTATGGCTATTGAAAATGAATTTGAAGATAATGCAAAAATTAAATACACAATTATAGATTTTGGTGGAAAAGCAAGTATAACTAATTATTATTCAAATGAAATAGGAGACAATTCAAATAATATATTACACACAATATATATTGGAAAAGAAAAACAAGTATTTGATTTAAATTATATAGCAGAATTAAGAGGTAAAAAAACAAACATAGAGATTGATGTACAAGGAGCATTAAAAGATAATGCTAAAAAGAATTTTAAAGGAACAATAGATTTCAAAAAAGGAGCTAAAAAAGCAACAGGAACTGAAAACGAGAATTGTATATTATTATCAGAAACAGCAAGGTCAATAGCGTTACCAATGTTATTATGTTCAGAAGAAAATGTAGAAGGAAATCATAGTAGTTCAGCTGGAAAAGTGGATTATAAAGAATTATTTTATATTCAAACAAGAGGATTTGATGAAAAGTCTGCAATGAAACTTTTAGTGAGAGCTAAATTTAACAAAATTATAGAGGATATTAAAAACGAAGAGTTAAGACAAGTAGTTTTAGAAGAAATTGATAAAAGATTAGATTAAGTTCAACCAAAAAAGGACCGTCCCCATTGGTTGAGAAAAGGAGAACATAATGGATATAATAAAAGATTTTCCAATTTTAGAAAATAACAATATAACTTATTTAGATAGTGGAGCTACAACACAAAAACCTATACAAGTTATCAATACTATTAATGAATTTTATAAAAAATACAACGCAAATCCTCATAGAGGAGCTTATTCGTTAAGTGTTGATGCAACTGAAATATATGAAAATTCTAGAACAAAGATTGCGAATTTTATAAATGCAAGAAATAGAGACGAAATTATTTTTTCTAAAAATGCAACAGAATCTTTAAATTTAATTGCATATTCTTATGGATTGGATAATATAAAACAAAATGATGAAATTGTTCTTTCAATAATGGAGCATCATTCAAATTTAGTACCCTGGCAAATGGTTGCCAAAAAAACAAATAGTAAATTAAATTATATGTATATTAATGATAATTTTGAAATTTCAGATGAAGAAA
>CAZBMU010000088.1:2968-5420 GCA_964493175.1 uncultured Clostridium sp. | reverse complement strand
ATGCAACTGAAGTTTCTATTGATTTTTTAGTAACTTTTTCAAGTATTGGATATTTAAGGTTTATTGCTGGAATTTCTATAGTTCCTAATACTCCGAACCCTTTATAGGTCCTCTTTAAACTTTTTCCTGTTGTATTTGCATCTTTTATTTGATTTAACGGATTATCATCACTTACTTCTGTATCATTATCTGTTGAATCTCCATCTGTTTTATCTCCTTCAAAATTATCAACAAAATCTGATGTATCCTTTGTTATAATATAATTTTGATAATATTCATAAGCTAAAAAACCTAAAAGACCAACAATAGCTATAATAACTATTACTAAAATTACTGTTAAGACCTTACTATATTTGCTATCAAACATATCTTTTACCTCCGTATAAAATACTACTATATCTATTATAACATATTATTTTAAAAAAAGAAATACTTTATTAAACTATTTTTTCTCCTAATTTTGCACCAGCTAAAAGATGAAAATGTAAATGCATAACTTCTTGTCCTCCATCTTTTCCACAGTTTATAATAATTCTGTATCCATCTTCTTTTACTCCTTGCTCTTCTGCTATTTTGTTTAAAACTGAATGCATTTTGCCAATTAATGCTTCATCTTTTTTTTCAATATGTGCAATTGATGTAATATGTTTTTTTGGTATAACTAAAATATGAATTGGCGCAGCTGGATTAATATCTTTAAATGCTAATATTTCTTCATCTTCATAAACTTTTTGACTTGGTATTTCACCACTAACTATTTTACAAAATAAACAATCTTCTTTCATTTCTAAGAACCTCCTTGTTCAACCAAGATTCGACCAAGAGGGACGGACCTTTTGGTTGAAAATTTAAAATTTATTTAATTAAACTATCATCATTTTTCAACCAAAAGGTCCGTCCCTCTTGGTCGAATCAAAACTGCTTTTATTCTTCTAATTCCTGCTGAACTTGATTCTTCTTTTTTTATTTTGAACTTTCCAAGTTCGTTTGTGTTGTTTACATGTGGTCCTCCACATAATTCTTTAGATATATCTCCTATTGAGTATACTGTAACTATATCTGGATATTTTTCAATAAACATACATTCTGCTCCGGATTTTATAGCTTCTTCTTTACTCATCTCTTTTTTTGTTACTGGCAATCCTTCTTCTATCCATTTATTTACTATATCTTCTAGTCTTTTCTTTTCTTCATCTGTTAATTTATGATCACAGTTGAAGTCAAATCTCATTCTGTCTGCAGTAATGTTTGATCCTCTTTGATGTGCATCTTTTCCTACGACTAACTTTAGTGCTGCATTTAATAAATGTGTTGCTGTATGGTATGCTATTGTTTCTGGTGTTTGGTCTGCTAGTCCACCTTTAAATTTTTGTTCTGATCCAGCTCTTGATTTTTCTTGATGTTTTTTAAATAATTCTTCAAATTCTTTTATATTTATTTCATAACCATTTTCTTCTGCTAGTTCTTTTGTTACTTCTGGTGGAAATCCATATGTATCATATAATCTAAATACTACTTCCCCTGGTATTGTTTTTGTTGATTCTAATTTTGATATTTCTTTTTTGAATTCTTTTTCACCTTTTTCAAGTGTTTTTATAAATTTGTCTTTTTCTTCTATTATTGTATTTTTGATTTTCTATTTGCTTGCAACTAATTCTGGATACATTTCTTTTAAAGTTTCCACATTTGTTTCAATTATTGTTGATAATTCATTTAAGTCAATTTGAAGTTTGTTTAAATGTCTTATCATTCTTCTTATTAACCTTCTTAAAACATATCCTCTGTCTAAATTACTTGGTTTTCCTCCATCTACTATTATCATCATACTTGAACGTAAATGTTCTGCTACTATTCTTCTACTTTCTATTAAATCTACATTTTGTAACTCTACTAGTTTGTCCATTACTGGCTTAAATAGTTCAGTATCGAATGGTGTTTCTTTTCCTTGCATAATCATTGTCATTCTTTCTAAACCTAGCCCTGTATCTACATTTTGCTGACTTAATTTTCTATATCCATTTTTATCTTTAAAGTATTCCATAAATACATTGTTCCAAATTTCAACATATTTACCACAATCACAACTTGGTTGGCAGTTTGGCGAGCATGGTTCTTTTCCTGTATCATAGAACATTTCTGTGTCTGGCCCACATGGTCCTTCTTCTCCTGCTATCCACCAATTATCATCTTTTCCATAATAATAGATATGTCCATCTAAAATTCCTGCTTTTTTCCATGCTGATGCTGCAACTTCATCTCTTGGACAATCTTCATCACCTTCAAAACATGTAACATATATCTTTTCTACTGGTATTTGTAATTCTTTTGTTAAAAATTCAAAGCTCATTGCAATTGATTCTTCTTTAAAATAATCTCCTAATGACCAGTTTCCAAGCATTTCAAAAAATGTTAGATGTCTGTTATCTCCAACTTCTTCTATGTCGTTTGTTCT
>CAZBMU010000088.1:0-2868 GCA_964493175.1 uncultured Clostridium sp. | reverse complement strand
TTTCAAAAAATGTTAGATGTCTGTTATCTCCAACTTCTTCTATGTCGTTTGTTCTAACACATTTTTGATAATCTGTAAGTCTTGTACCTTCTGGGTGTTTCTCTCCTAAAAGATATGGTACAAGTGGATGCATTCCAGCTGTTGTAAATAATACAGATGGGTCATTTTCAGGAATTAATGGTGCTGATGGTATTATTTTGTGCCCTTTACTTTCAAAAAATTTTAAGTATTTATTTCTTATTTCTATTGCTTTCATAAACTTGTCTCCTTGTATTTAATTTTACTTATAAAATTATACCCTAAAACTATAGAAAAATCAAGGAAATTTATGTGTAACTTTTTATATTTTTATAATAAAATATAACTAGATGTGTAATTTATGTTTAATAGTATTTTTTATAATGAAAAAGCACAAATAATAGGTAGCAAAGACTACCCTAACATAAATGGTTATGTATATTTTAAAAAAACTAAACAAGGTGTATAAGTCAAACAGCTGGAAATTCTTACATAAAAATTGCTTGTAGGAAGATAGTTAAATAAATCCTAAAGATACAAAAAAGTTTAAAAAAACAAGAAATCATTATTATACGATTTCCTGTTTTTTTATTAATATAGAGATGTTTCCCCAAATTGTCATTAAATGGACATTTGGCTTCCTAAAAAAGTTGCTGCAGATTGAGCTACTTTTTTCTCAACATCATTCATTTTTTGATTTGTATCTTTTGACATTAATATAACAGTTCCTATAGTATCTCCGTTAGATATTATTGGATAAACAACTTGTGCATTATTTTTTCTTTCTCGATTATCATTTTTGGTAATTGGCATTGACATATCACTATTTTCTGTGCTTGTAAATACTTCTTTATCTTCCATAAGTTGTTCTAATTCTTTACTTACATCTTGTTCTAAAAATTCTTTTTTTGAACCTCCTGATACAGCTATTATTGTGTCTTTGTCTGTTATACATGCAATATGTCCTGTAGTTTTTGATAAAGTTTCAGCATATCCTGCTGCAAATTCTGATAATTCTCCAATTGGAGAATATTTTTTTAAAATAACTTCTCCTACTCTATCTGTAAAAATTTCAAGTGGGTCTCCTTCTTTTATTCTTAAAGTCTTTCTTATTTCTTTTGGAATAACAACTCTTCCTAAATCATCTATTCTTCTAACAACTCCAGTTGCTTTCATAATTTTCCTCCTTTATAATTTTAAAGTATGTTTCATACTCTTATTATTACAAAATAGGAAATAATTATTCATTTTTTGTTGTTTTAAAATAAAAAATTTTATTCCATTTCTTCTTCAACCTCTTTTTTAGGTAAGAAACTTATTTTATATTTATCTAAAATATATCCTAAACTTTTAGAAAATTCTTTAATCATAACAATTTTGATTGTTTGCTCTTTTCCTTTCAAATAATCATCTATAACTTGTTTTAATTGTTTAATGTTTTTCATTTCTGGTTCAATTTCTTTAGGATATTTATTTGCTCTATCTATTAGTTTTTCTTTTATTAATACAATATCTTCATTACTTGCACAAGAAATCCTCTGGAATAGTTGAAATGTATCATAATATTTAAAAATTGGTATATTCATGCATTCTCTATCAAATTTTTCATAAAATTGTTCCATTTTCATTGGAATACATTTCATTATTTCTTCTGCCTTTTCTTTATACATTTTATCTAATAATTGACCATTTAATGTTTCAAAATGTTTTAAAATATCTTCCATATCTTCAGCAACATCTTCTATTGCTATTTTTCCTAATTCTTCTTCTACATTATCACAATATTTTGAAGTTAATGATGATATATTCATTCCATTGAAAAATACACTTTTTAATGTTTTTAAATCATATTCTATTAAGCCTTTTCTTGAGAAATAACTAAAATATGCAAATATTTTTACTGTATCTATTAATTCAAGTTTTCCTTGCTTTACATCTTCTAAAATTTCTTTTATTACACCATCAAATTGATCATCTGATATTTTCCAATATTCTTCTGTAAGTAGTCTTTTATATGCTGGTAAATTTTCTGTATCTATTGTATTTCTGATAGTTTCCATGTTTTCTTTAAATAATTTCATATCAAAAATACGTGTTCTTATATAATATTCTATAAATTTAAAGAAACGATATTCTGATTTAAAATTATAATAATAGTTATTATCAAATTCTTTAATATAAAATTGCCTATTATCCATTAATATTCTTGAAGAAACAAGTATTGCTTTGTATTCTTCATTATCTTTTATATTTACAAATTTATCTTTTGTAATTCTTCCTGCTTTAATTTCAAAAGATACAGCTATTGTAAATATCAACATTGTTTGCATTATTCTGTTACTTGTATTTGCATAAGATTTGTTTACCATTTCATATACTTTTTTAAAATCATTTAATGCATGTTTTAAAATTCTTAAGTTTCTTGTTCCACTTCTATTAAATGTTGAGATTATTAATCCAGTATTTTCTCTTAAAAACCTTATTAAATCTGGATTATTCTCATATCTCATTAAAATTCCATTTATAATATAATCAAATTTTGGAGCATATTCAAATGTTTCGCCAATTAGTTTTTCTTTTATTCTTTCATAATCATTAGCTTTGTCAAATACATGCTCTATTTTATCTTGAATTTTTTCTACCATAGGTTTATCTGCTTTATTTAACTCATTTTGCTTGTCTAGAAGATAAGTTGCAATAAATGTTTTCATTTCTAAATTAGAACTTTTTAGTTTTGTTGATAGTTCTTTCTCATTACAAATTATAATTGTTTTTAAATGGTCATTTTCAACAAAATTATGTATATAATCTCATCTGCCGTGCTCGCCTTGATACTGGCGGGTGTCGGCA
>CAZBMU010000087.1:0-5426 GCA_964493175.1 uncultured Clostridium sp. | reverse complement strand
AAATCTGTTCTCATTTGAGTACGAAGGTTCGAATCCTTCCCTGCCCACCATTAAGTACAACGTAAGTTGTATTTTTTATTTTATCTCAATATCTCTAAAAGTTGTAGCAACCTTTGCCCCTTGCTTTATCAAATGATTTGTTCCAACAGAATTTAAAGAATTAATATTTCCTGGAACAACATAAACATCTCTTCCCTGTTCTAATGCAAAATCAACAGTTATAAGAGTACCACTTTTTTCTTTTGCTTCAATTACTATTATAGACCTGCTTATTCCACTAATAATTCTATTTCTAGCAGGAAAATTCATTTTATCAGGCTTAGTTCCTAAAGGATATTCAGAAATAATTGCACCTCCACTTTCTATTATTTTATTTGCTAAACTTTCGTTTTCTTTTGGATAAATTATATCTAATCCATTTCCCACAACAGCAACAGTTTTTCCACAGCTCTCATGTTCTTTTTTTCCACAAATACATCCAAGATGTGCATAACTATCCACACCTTTCGCTAAACCACTTACAATATTAACATTTTTATCTGCTAAATTATAAGCAAAATATTTAGCTGCTCTTTTTCCATACTCTGTTGCATCCCTGCAACCAACTATCGAAACAGATTTATTATTCAAAACACTCTTATCACCTTTAACATACAAACTAATTGGTGGATCATATATCTCTTTTAATATCTGTGGATAACTTTCCACAGATATTGGCAAAATATCCACATTATTTCTTTTCATATAATCAATATGTTTATCTAGATTTTCTTTTATCGTAGTATCTAATATGCTATCTGCTAATTTTTCTCCTATATTTGAAATTTTAATAAGTTCTTCTTTTTTTAAATTATATATCTTCTCAGGGGTTTTATAAACCTCTAATAATTTCAATTTTCTTCTACTTCCTAAATTCTTTATTAAAGAAAACCAAATCCAGTATTTTTTATTTTCCATTTTTCTCATCTCCTAAAAATCTACCAATAAGATCTGACCCCTATGTCAAAAAAAGGAGCAATTTCAACCAAAACGAACCCGTCCCCATTGGTTGAAAATTGCCCCTATTTATTTATTTTGATGCTTTAATTACATTATTCATTAGCATTGCTATAGTCATTGGCCCCACTCCTCCTGGTACTGGTGTTATATAGCTTGCTTTATTTTTTACATTCTCAAAATCTACATCTCCTACTATTTTCCCATCATCAAGTCTGTTTATTCCGACATCTATTATTATTGCTCCTTCTTTTACCATATCAGCTTTTAAAAGTTTTGCTTTTCCAATTGCTATAATTATTATATCTGCGTTTTTTGTATATTGTTCTAAATTTTCTGTTTTTGAATGACAAATTGTTACTGTAGCATTTTTATTTAATAGACAATGTATTAATGGCTTTCCTACTATATTGCTTCTTCCTATTACTACTGCGTTTTTTCCAGTCAAATCTATGTTATTCTCTTCAAATATTTTCATAATACCTGCTGGTGTACATGATACAAATGTGTCTTCACACATACTTAATTTTCCAATACTTTCAGGTGTAAATCCATCCACATCTTTTTCAGGTGATATAGTTTTAAATGCTTCATTTATGTTTAAATGTATTGGTAATGGACTTTGTAATAATATTCCATGTATTTTTTTATCATTATTTAGTTTTATTATTAAACTTATTAATTCCTCTTGAGTTGTTTCTTCAGATAGTAAATATTCTTTATATTCTATTCCTATTTCTTCACAAGCTTTGCTCTTGTTTCTTACATATATTTTTGATGAAGGATCATCTCCAACCATTATAACTGCAAGTGTTGGATTTTTACCATTTTTTCTTATTTCATTACATTCATTTTTTAAGTTTTCTCTTATTTTTTTTGCCAAAAGCTTTCCATCTATTATTGTCGCCATTTTTACTCCTCCTATAATAATATATTAACCTATATCAAATGTTTGTGCTTTATACTCGATATCTTCCATATGAGGAAACATTTCTCTAACTCTTTTTAAAGTAAGCATCAACATTTTTGGTTGTGGATTTTTCTTATCATTTGATAATAATTTTTGTGTATAACAATTCTCTGCTGTTTTAAATAACATATACCTGTTTCCAACATAAGTATAATATATTTGATATCCATCTCTTAAATCTGTCCACATTTTTTCAAAAGTATAATTACTATCCATTTTTTACTCCTTTTTATTTTAAAATATCATCAGGAAGTACTTTTAATGATGTCTGACTTTCCCTTTCAATTAATTCATTTGAAAACTGTTTTTGTTCTTCTAAACTTATACCTGCATTTAATTCTTGTTTAAAATCGCTATTTTGTTTATCAAAATAAATTTTATATTTTTCACAACTTTCTTTAATTTTAGATATTAAAATGTTTTTATCTGTTTCTAAAACTTCTTGTATTTTTTCACCTCTATTAGATTCTAAAAGATTAATATATTGGCTTATTTCTCCAATTATTGTTTCTACTTCTATATCAGTATTTAAAAAAGTAGATATTTGTCTAGCTGTATGTGTTTTGCTATTTATTAATCCATCTTTTATATCACTCAAAATTTTAAGAGTTTTTTCTAAATCTTTACTTTCTATTATTTCTAATTTAGAAAAATCAGGTTGATTATCTTCTTTTTCATCACTTTCATTTTTAATTTTATTAATTAAATAACTAATTTGTCCAAATATTTCATCTTTTCTTGATTCACAAATTTTTTTAGCATTTATTAAAACTAAATCTCTGTTTCCATTTAAATATTCCTCTATATTATTATTATCACAACCATATCTATAGCATATTAGTATAAATTCATTAAATGTATCTTTTATTATTTTCTCAATTTCAGATAAAGCATATTCTTGGCATTGAATTTTGCTGTATATTTCCCTTTTTAATTCTTCAAATATATCTTCTTTATTCATTTACTATTCCTCCATTTTTATATAGCGATTTTATTAAAAAATCATTTCTTCAAATTCTTTTTCTGTAATTATTTTTACTCCTATATTTTGTGCCTTTATGAGCTTACTTCCTGCTTCTTCTCCTGCTATAACAAAGTCTGTTTTTTTGGAAACTGAACTTGATGTTTTTCCTCCAAATTTTTCTATTATAGTAGTAGCTTCCTCTCTCGTGTATTTTTCAAGACTCCCTGTTAATACAAAAGTTTTTCCTTCAAATCTGTTGTCTTCACTTTTTTCTTCTAATGAAATAGTATTTACTCCTGCTTGTTTTAGTTTATTTATTAAGTCTTTAGTTTGTTCCTGTTTAAAAAATTCTTCAATACTTCCTGCGACAATTGGTCCAATATCATTTATTTGACTTAATTCTTCTGATGTCGCTTTCATTAAATTGTTAATATTTTCATATTTTCTAGATAATACTTTTGCAGCTTTTACTCCAACATGTCTTATTCCTAATGCTGTTATTAGTTTTGATAAATCATTCTGTTTACTGCTATTTATACTATTAACCAAATTCTCTGCAAACTTTTTTCCATTCTTTTTTAATGATGCTATATCTTCAAATTTTAGTTTATAAATATCTGCTATGTTTTCAATTAGTTTATTATCTAATAATTGTCCAATTATGTTTTCTCCTAAGCCATCAATATTCATTGCTTCTTTTGATACAAAATGTACTAAATTTCTATATAATTTTGCTGGACATTCTATACCTGTGCACCTTGTTGCAGCTTCTCCCTCTTCTCTAATTGTTTCTGCTCCACAAACTGGACAAGTTTTTGGCATTTCAAAATCTATTTCATTTCCTGTTCTTTTTTCTTTTTTTACTTCAACAATTTCTGGAATAACATCTCCTGCTTTTTGAATTACTACAATATCTCCTATTTTTAGTTCTTTTTGCTTTATAAAATCTTCATTATGAAGTGTTGTTTTAGAAATTTTTGATCCTGCAACTATAACTGGCTCTAATATTGCCATTGGAGTAATTACACCAGTTCTTCCAACTTGACATATTATATCTTTTAAAATTGTTTCTTTTTTTTCTGGTGGATATTTATATGCTACTGCCCATCTTGGAGTTTTTAAAGTTGTACCTAATATTTCTCTAAATTTTAAATCATCAACTTTTACTACTGCTCCATCAATTCCAAATGTTAAGCTTTCTCTATCTTGTCCTATTTTTTCTATTGCTTTTTCTATTTCTAGCATATTTTTGCAAGGTATACGAACTGGATTAACATTAAACCCTAACTCTGCTAAGTATTCTAATTCTTCAAAATGCGAATTAAACACTTTTCCTTCTATTTTTTGAACATTAAATATATAAATATCTAGTGGTCTTTTAGCTGTTATTTTACTATCTAATTGCCTTAATGAACCTGCTGCAGCATTTCTTGCATTTGCAAATAATTCTTCTTCATTTTCTTCTCTTTCTTGATTCATTTTTTCAAAGTCTTCTTTGGATATAAAAACTTCTCCTCTAACTGTAATGTTTATATTTTCTTTTAATTGCATAGGTATAGTTTTCACAGTTTTCAAATTATTTGTTACATCCTCTCCAACCTGACCATTTCCTCTTGTTGCTCCCCTAACAAATTTACCATCTTTATATTCTAATGAAGCAGATAATCCATCAATTTTTGTTTCTACAACAAAGTTTCTGTTTTCTATATTTTTCTCTTCTGCTTGTTTTTCTATTTTATTTATATATTCTTTTACTTCTTCTATACTAAATACATCTTGCAAACTAAGTAATGGAACTTCATGTGTAACTTTTTCAAACCCTTCTTTAACATGTCCACCTACCTTTTTAGTTAATGAATCTTCTGAATTAAATTCTGGAAAATCTTTTTCTAAATTTCTTAGCTCCACCATTAACATATCATATTCAAAGTCTGATATTTCTGGTTTATCATCATCATAATATTTTTTTGCATAATATTCAGTTTGCTTTCTTAAGGTTTCTATTCTTTCTTTTGCTTGTTTTTTATCCATTTTTACACCTCTTTAATAAATACCCTTATATTATATATAATTTAAAATAAAAAGAAAAGAGGCAAATGGATTTTTTTCTTTTTAATCCAATTTTTTTTGCCCCTTTTTATTTAATCATTATTAATTAGCTTTTGCTAATATTATTGTTCTTGCTTTACTATCATCAGTACAAGTTGATAATGTTATTTCTGGTTTTCCGCCTGTATCTCTTTGATAGAAAGAAGTATCTTCTGGTGTTGCCTCAAATTTATTATATACTGTGTATTCTAACTTTTTACCATCATTATCTGTTATGTATATTTTATCTCCAACTTTTAATTTGTGCAAGTTAGAGAAAAATAACCCATTTCTATAATTATGTCCAATTATTACACTATTTCCAGGCTGATTAATACCTACACCATATAAAAATGCAACTGAAGTTTCTATTGATTTTTTAGTAACTTTTTCAAGTATTGGATATTT
>CAZBMU010000086.1:0-5570 GCA_964493175.1 uncultured Clostridium sp. | reverse complement strand
CACCATCTCCCTAGAGAGGAGTAGTGCCAAATAATCAAGGAGTGTCCCTTAATCCATATTAATTTTCTTCGCCTCTTCCTTCTGGAAGTGCATCTGAATAATCAAATACTATTCTCATTCTTGTAATTGCTTTTATAGCTTTAACTACTTTACTATTTTTAATTCTTTGCCATAAACTTGGTTTAGCTTCAAAAGTAGTCATTTCTGTATATTGTTGTTCTGCTTGTTCTACAGTTGCAGTTTGTTCTGTTGTTGTTTTTTCTTCAGCTGTAGTAGTTGTCGTTTGAATTTCTTCTAATGGTGTTGGAATTGATTTTAATGCATCTGCTATTTCTATTCCTATATAGCTAAGTGCTTTTGATCTATCTTCTATTCTTTCCATATCAATTTCAATATGTAAATTAGATTCTAAATTATTTACTCTAGCATTTAATAGTTTTAAAGCATCTTGATAATTTTGTGATTTTGTTCCTTTTGCTTTTCCTATAATATTTAATGTTTCTATAATATCCTCTTCAAAATTCTCCTCTGCATTTTTTACTTGTTCTTTCCAATCTTTGTCTTTATTAACTACAGATTCCATAAGTTCTTTTAACTCACCAGCTGTAGATATATTTTGTTCTCTTTGTCTAATTAGTTCCTCAATTTGTTTTGTATTCTCTTCAAATTGATTTGTAGCATATTCAACTAACCCATAAGCTGCTTTATAAACACTTGCTGGGAAATTTTTCTTTTTAGGATATTCTATTAAATAAGTTTTTATTGATTCTACTAAATCTTTAAAGTATGTATCATCTTCTAATTGAACTATTTGTTTTTTACTTTTTGGATTTATAAGTTTTTGAACTTTATCTATATTTGATAACATTTTTTCTTCTGTGATAACCATTCTCACATTTACTATGCCAGATTTAGACATTGTAAATTACCTCCTTCATCTTACGCGTATTTGCATTACCGTTTCTTTTATAATTATACATTAACTTACATTAAACTACAAGATTATATTTCAAATTTTTTATTATTTTTTTGTTACAAAAATATTACAATTTTGTTACAAAACCAGTGTAATATTTGAAAAAACTTAATTGTATCTATTATACTTTTATGTTAAATGACTGTTTTTATTTCCTCAAATCTCTTGATTTTTTGTGTTGTTGTTTTTATTAATTCTTTGTCTGTAATTGTTATTTCCCTAATATATTTGTAAGCTGGCATTGTTTTGTTTACTTTTTTTATTTCATTCCAAATTAAATCTTTAAGTTCTTCTTTACTTTCTGTTCCATATATATCTTTAACACTATCTTTATCATAAACTATTTTAGAACATATTTTATAGTCTCCATCTTCTTCTGGTTTTCCATAGACAAAACTTTCTTTTATTCCAGAAATTTTATTTATTAAAGTTTCTAATTCTTCTGGAAAAATATTTTTTCCATTTTTTAATACAATAACGAATTTTTTTCTTCCTGTTATAAAAATAAAACCATCTTTATCTATTTTTGCTAAATCTCCTGTATGTAACCAACCATCTTCTAGTGTTTCTTTTGTTGCTTCTTCATTATTATAATATCCAAGCATTATAGATGGACCTTTTGCAAGTAGTTCTCCAATTCCTTCTTCATTTGGATTATCAATTTTTACATCTAAACTTGGGAAAGCTTTTCCTATTGAACCTATTTTTTGATATTTATCATCTTCCGCTGCAATTACAGGTGAACTTTCTGTTAATCCGTATCCTTGAAGCGTTTCTATTCCAAAATTATTAAATCCTCTTTCAGCTTCTGGGTCAAATGCAGCACCTCCTGCCACAAATAATCTAGCTTTTCCACCTAAATTATCAATAACATCTTTAAATAATTTTCTTCTAATATCTATACCAAATTTTAATAAGAAATTACTTATTTTTATTCCTTTTTGAACCTTCTCTAATTTTCCTTGTTTTTCTATTCCTTTCATTATTTTTTTATATATTGCTTCATATAATGCAGGTACAGAGATCATAGCTGTAGCTTGATACTGTTTTACATTTTCTGCAATATGTCTTATTCCTTCACAAAACGCAATTGAACACCCCTTAGAAATTGGGTATAAAAAGCCAACTGTACATTCAAATGTATGATGTAAAGGTAGAAAAGATAAAAGTCTATCTTCTTCTGTTAATTTTATAACAGAAGCTATATCCATTAAATTTGTACATATATTTTTATGTGATAACATTACTGCTTTTGAAACAGCTGTTGTTCCAGATGTAAATAAAATTATTCCCATTTCATCTTTATTTATTTTGCTATTAATAAACTCTGTATTTCCTTCATTTAATAAATTTTCACCTTTTTGTATTAATTCTCTATATGAATAAATTCCATTTTCTTCTTTCTCTATATCCATAGATATAAAATATTTAACATTTGTTGTATTCCCTGCTTTTACTTTTTTCATAATTGAATCATATTTTTTAGAATAGATAACTGCTTCTACTTCTGAGCGAATCATTAAACTTTCAATTTCATTATCTGGAAGTGCTTTATCTAAAGGTACTATGATAGATGCTCCTGTTACAACTGCTAAATATGCCACTCCCCATTCATATCTATTTTCAGAAATTACAGCAACTCTTTTCCCACCTAAGCCTAAATTATATAATGCTGTTCCAAATTTTTTTATATCATATCTAAATTCTTTATGAGTTATTTCTTTAAATTTTCCCTCTTCTTCAGTTTTAAAAACATATGCAACTTTGTCTCCATATATTTCACCTGTTTTTTGTAACATTTCTTTTAAGTCTGAAAATTTCATAAAATCATGTATTGGCTCTCTCATATTTATCCCTTCTTAACATGTCTTTTTTATTTTTGTAAAATCATTTAATATTATATATATTTTTGTTTAATAATGCAAGTATTTTATTTTTTTATTTTTTTTTGAAATACAACTTTACTTTTTTTACTAACTAATATAAAATAAATTAGAATTGGTTATACTAAGAAAAATATAATTGGAGGAAACAAATGAAAAACAAAAATGAACTAAATTATAAAAATTTAAAAATGTCTTGTAATCCAAATGTTTTCAATTTCGAAACAACTGAAGAACTAAGTTCTATACAAACTGGAATTGGACAAGATAGAGGAATAAAAGCTCTAGAATTTGGATTGCAGGTTGATATTAATGGGTACAACCTATATTTAGAAGGTCCAAGTGGTGTTGGTAAAACAATGTATACTAAAAACTATCTAAATAAAATTGCAACAAAAAAGAAAGTTCCATCTGATTGGTGTTACATTTATAATTTTGATAATCCTAATCAACCAATTAGTGTTGAGTTACCTGCTGGACAAGGTAAAGAATTTAGAGAATCAATGGATGGATTTATAAAAGAAATAAGAAAAGATATAAAGAAAACATTTAATAATGATGATTTTGAAAAAGAAAAATCATTAATAAAAAAAGAATTTGAATCAAAACGCTCTGATTTATTAGAAAAATTAAATAAAAATGCATCTAAATATGATTTTTTAGTTAAAGCTGTACAAAATGGTATTTATATGATGCCTATTGTTGATGGTAAAGCTATTGAGGAAGAAGAGTTTGAAAAATTACCTGAAGCTGTAAAAAAAGTTTATGAAGAAAAATCTGTTAAAGTGCAAGAATTGATTATGCAAGCAATTGGTCAAATAAAAGAAATTGAACGTCAATCTGAAAAAAGAATTTCAGAATGGCAGTCCAATGTTGCTTTATTAACTATAAACGTTCATATTAATTATTTAAAATCTAAATATAAAAGAAACAAAAAAATAAATAAATTTTTAAGTGATGTTAAACAAGATATATTAAAAAATATACCTACATTTTTAGAAGAACCTGAAAGTCAACCTCAAACTCAACCAGGTGCTCCTGTTATAAAAAAGCCTGATCCATGTTTAAATTATCGTGTAAATTTATTTGTAGATAATTCAAACACACAAGGTGCTCCCGTTATTATGGATTCAGATTATTCATTCCATAATATTTTTGGAACATTAGAATATGAAAATTATTTTGGAGCTTTAAAAACTGATCATACGATGTTAAAATCTGGGCTTTTACAGCAGGCAAATGGTGGTTATTTGATTTTTCAAGCAAATGATTTATTATCTAACCCTATGTGTTATGAATCTTTAAAAAAAGCTCTTAGAGTTAAAGAAATTGGAATAGAAATTCAAAATGAACAACGTTCATCTATGGTTCTAGTTTCATTAAAACCAGAACCAATTCCACTTAATTTAAAGGTTATATTGATTGGAAATAGTGAAATCTATCACATGCTTCTGGCTATGGATTCTGATTTCAGAAAATTATTTAAAATAAAAGTTGAATTTGAAGAATCTGCTGATATAAATAGTGAAAACTTAAACAAATTAGCCCAAATAATCCATGGTTTCTGCAAAAATGAAAATTTACCACATTTAGATAAATCAGCTATGGCAAGATTAGTAGAATATGGTTCTAGATTAGCAGGAAGCAGAAGTAAAGTTTCAACAAAATTTGATAGATTAATTCAAGTTGTTGGTGAGGCAGCTACTTGGGCAAAAATATCAAAATCTAAAATTGTAACTAAAGAATTTATAGATAAAGCTTTAAAAGAAAGAATAGAAAGAGTAAAAAAATATGATGAAAAATATTTAGAAATGATAAAACAAAACACTCTTCTTATAGACACATCAGGATATAAAGTTGGAGAAATTAATGGTCTAACAGTAATGACAATTGGTGACTATACATTTGGAAAACCTGCAAAAATCACAGTAAACACGTATACTGGAAAAGATGGAATTATAAATATAGAAAGAGAAGTAGAAATTTCAGGACCAACTCATTCAAAAGGTGTTCTAATTCTGTCTGGCTATTTAGGAGAAATGTTTGCGCAAAAAATACCTTTATGTTTAACTGCTAGTATTTGTTTTGAACAACTTTATAATGGTGTTGATGGAGATAGTGCTTCTAGTACAGAATTGTATGGATTATTATCTAGTTTATCAGAAATACCTATAAACCAATCAATTGCCGTAACTGGCTCTGTAAATCAAAAAGGACAAATACAACCAATAGGTGGAGTAAATGAAAAAATAGAAGGATATTATCAAGTTTGTAAAGAACGTGGATTAGATGGTTCGCATGGTGTTATGATACCAGTTCAAAATACTGATAATCTTCATTTATCAGATGAAATAATAAATGCTGTTAAAGATAAAAAATTCCACATTTATTCTATATCTACTATCGAGGAAGGAATTGAAGTATTAACAGGAGTTCCTGCCGGAAAAAAAGATAAAGATGGTCATTTTCCTGCTGGTACAGTTAATTATTTAGTTTATGAAAAATTAAAAAAATATGCAGAGCTTTCTAAAAAAGATTGCCAATAGGGACACTTCTTGGTATTTTGGGCACTACTCCTTTACTGGGGAGGATGTGTCCTTATTTTTTTATTTAATCGTTCATTTCGTTCAAAAAGAACTTGTAAACTATTAAATAAAGCCTCTTTCATGCTCAAACTGTATTTATATTATTTAGAGTGGAATTACGAATGT
>CAZBMU010000085.1:0-5620 GCA_964493175.1 uncultured Clostridium sp. | reverse complement strand
AATTTACAAGTTCTTTTTGAACGAAATGAACGATTAAATAAAAAAATAATGACACTATCTCCCTTCCAGGAGTAGTGCCAAATAATCAAAGAGTGTCTCCACGTTCTTTAATTCTATCTACAGTTATTATTATTTTGTTTTTCATTATTGTTGTTATTGTTGTTATTATTATTGTTTCTATTGTTATTATTATTTTTGTTGTTTTGATTTTCTTTATTATTTCTATTTGACATAGTAAAGCACCTCCATATTCAAATCTCATTTATATTTTTAACAAAAAAAATAAATTTATTCTAAATAAAAATTGTTTTTTAAAATAGTTTGTTATATAATAGCTTAAAAATAATAAAATAAATAGAGGTGTTAGATTTTGGAAAATGAAAAACTAAAAGAGTTTAACAAATATTTAAATAATAGAAAAGTTGCAATTATTGGTTTAGGAGTTAGTAACACGCCATTAATTGATTATATGCATTCAAATAATGCATTAGTAACAATTTTTGATGAAAGAGAAAAACAAAGTATACCTAAAAATATTTTGGATAAAATAAGTAAATATAACTTTAATATCTATGCAGGAAAAGATTGTTTTAAAAATTTGAAAAATTTTGATATTATATTTCGTTCTCCAAGTTGTTTACCTACAAAAAAAGAACTTGTAGAAGAAGCTAATAAAGGAGCAATTGTTACAACAGAAATAGAAATGCTTATGAAAATGTGTCCTTGTAAAATAATTGGTGTTACTGGAAGTGATGGAAAAACAACAACTACAAGTTTAATTGCTTCTATTTTAAAAAAAGCAGGATATAAAACTTATTTAGGAGGAAACATTGGTACACCATTATTTACAAAATTATCTGAAATTAATGAAAAAGATATAGTTGTTCTTGAATTAAGTAGTTTTCAACTAATGGGTATGGACATAAGTCCAAATATAAGTGTTATTACTAATATAACACCAAATCATTTAAATATTCATAAAGATTATCAAGAATATATTGATTCAAAGAAAAATATCTTTAAATATCAAAAAAATAATGATATTGTTGTTTTAAATTATGATAATAAAATAACAAGAGAATGTAGTAAAGAAGCAAATAGTAAAGTAATATTTTTTAGCAGTAAGGAAAAATTAGAAGATGGATTTATTGTAGATGATAAAATAATAAAAGAAGTACAAGATGGAATAAGAAAACATATTATTGATACAAAAGATATTGTGTTAAGAGGAGAACATAATTATGAAAATGTTGCAACTGCATTAGCTGCAACAAAGACATTAGCTAAACAAGATATTGCAATAGAAGCTATTAAAAATTTTAAACCTGTAGAACATAGATTAGAATTAATAAAAGAAATTAATGGTGTTAAATGGTATAATGATTCTGTAAGTTCTTCACCTACAAGAACTATTGCTGGTTTAAAATCTTTTGATGAAGAAATTATTTTAATAGCAGGTGGTTATGATAAAAATTTAGATTATACTCCAATTGCAAAACCTATTTTAGAAAAAGTAAAAAAACTAATCTTAATTGGTCAAACATCTGGAAAAATTTTTAATGCTGTTAAAGCTGAGTCTGAGAAACAAAACAAAAATATAGATATTTATATGTGTGATACATTAGAAGAAACAGTTAATCTTGCACATAAACAATCAAAATCTGGTCAAATAGTTTTGTTTTCACCTGCAAGTGCAAGTTTTGATATGTTTAAAGATTTTGCTGATAGAGGCATAAAATTTAAAGAATTAGTAAACAAAATTTAATCACATATTTAACAAAATCTCCATATTATAATATAAATTTAATAAGGAGGTTTTTTATTATGTATGAAAATGAATCATATGAGGAATACATACGAAGTGTTTTAGGATATCCAAATACAAATTATATGTATAATAATTATCAAGATGAGTATAATATGCCATATAGAAATATTCGAAATATGCAAAATGAGGAATTAGAAGATTGTTATCCAGATATATACAAAAAAATTTATCCAACAATTCGTAATCGTTGTTCACAAATCACGGAACCAATAAATAAAGAATTAATTGATAATTTAACAGATGAAATATATTCAAATGTAGAAGTAAACAATAAAGAAATAAATTTAAATATTAATTTACAAAATGATGTTTCTAATTCTACAGTTAAACAAGGACAAATAAGAGAAAATAGAGGAGGAACAATTAAAGAAGATAGACAAATTAGAAATAATTTATTAAGAGACTTAGTTAGGATTTTAATTTTAAGAGAATTACGAAATAGACCTAATAGGCCACAAAGACCACCATTTCCTAGACCAAGGCCAGGAGGATTTGAAGATAGACCATTTTTTCCACCTATTAGGAATTAGAAATAAAAAATTATTGCATAATAATATTATTTTTTGCAAAAAATAATATCACTAAGTTTTGAAAGGTGGTATTATAATGAAAGTTAAAGATTGTATGTGCGATAATGTTTGTTTTGTTAGACCTGATACAAAAATAGGTGAAGTTGCAAAACTAATGGCTGAAAATCATATAGGTTGTGTACCAGTATGTGATGATGAAAATACAGTTTGTGGTATATTAACAGATAGAGATATATTACTTCGTTGTGTAGCTTGTGATAAAGATGCAAATAAAATACCAGTAAGTGATGTTATGTCTTTAAATGTTTATACTTGTAAAGAAAATGATGATATAACAAATGCTCAAACTAAAATGGGAGAAAATCAAGTTAGAAGACTACCAGTATGTGATGACAACAATAAAGTTATAGGTATTTTAACAATAGGAGATTTAGCTCAAAATAATCAAGAATTAGGTAAAGAACAAGTTAATACAACTATGGAAAATATTTGTAATTGTGATAAAAATAAAAATGCAGAATAAAAAAGAACGGATAATTTCCGTTCTTTTTCATATAATAGAAAAAGGAGGATATAATGATTTTTGATATTTCATATTGGACAAGAGTTGGTAAAAATATTATATATGTTATTTTAATCTTAATTGGACTATACATAGGTTTAAAACTATCAATTTTTTATATGCCTTTTTTAGTTGCTTTTATTATTTCTTTAATGATAGAACCTGTTATAAAAATTATTATGAAAAAAACAAAATTAACAAGAAGAACAAGTTCAATAATAGTATTTTTATTAGTATCTCTATTATTGATTGGTACTTTAACATGGTTAATAATTACAATTTTTTCTGAAGCATCTAGTTTATTACAAAAACTAAATAATTATTTTGATAAAGCTTATTTACAATTTCAAAATATAATTTCTTCTTTTAATTATGATAAAATTCATATTTCTAAAGAATTATTAAGTGTTATTAAAAATTCAACAGGTGATTTATTACAAACTATTTCTAATTGGATCAGAAATAGTTTAACGATGATAATTAACATTTTTACAGAATTACCCAATATAGCGATTTGTATTGGAATTACATTTGTTGCATTATATTTTATTTGCGTTGATAAAATATATATTATAGACCAAATTGAGCATCATTTACCTAAATTATGGGTAAAAAAGATAACAAAACATTTAAAAGATTTAACACAAACACTAGGCGGATATTTAAAAGCTGAAATATCTTTAGTACTAATATCTTTTGTAATTTCTTTAATAGGTTTATATATATTAAAATTTATAGGATTTAATATTGTTTATCCACTTTTAATATCTTTAGCAATTGGTTTTGTTGATGCTTTGCCAATTTTACGGTTCAGGAACAGTTATGATTCCATGGGCAGTTTTATCATCTATTAATGGAGATATAAAACTAGGAGTTGCTATAATTATTTTATTAATAATAATGTCAATTACAAGACAACTTTTAGAACCAAAATTAGTTAGCAAAAAAATTGGAGTTCATCCAATTTTTACTTTAATTGCAATGTATACAGGATTCAAGGTTATAGGATTTTTAGGATTACTTATAGGTCCAATTGTGCTTATAATTGTAAAAAATATTTTTGCAAATTTAATTGATCATGGTGTATTCAAAGTAATATTTGAAAAAAAATAGAATATATGTTATAATAACAAAGTAAATTCTTTTTTATGGAGGGTAGTATATCGATGAAAGTAGCAATTATAAGTAGAGACGATGTAAAAATTAAAGCGATAACCCGGGCATTTGAGGAATTTTTTTCCGAGGAGTGCGAAGTAGAGGCAGTTAATAATCAATTAGAAGTCTCAAAAAAACCATTTGGAGACAAAATTTTTGAAATAGCTTTAACTAGAGTTGTAGAAGCAAATGATATTATAAAAAATAATATCATTTGTGATTACATAGTTTCAGCTGAAAGCGGAATTATTGAACGAAGCCATATATTTTTTAACTTTCAAGTTATATGTATATGGAATTGCAATAAGCCTATGTTTGCATTTGGTATTAGTTCAGGACTTCCCATTCAAGCAAAATATTCAAATGAAATTAAAGAAACTTCAGTAAATGAAGTAATGGATAAAATGTTTGAAGGTAAAGAAGTGGTTAGTTACTTGTCAAAAGGAATTTTTTCCAGAGAAAAGATGCTGTATGATGCAACAATTATGGCATTAACACATTTTAACTGGGAATAACAAAAAAGGCTCTTTTATAGAGCCTTTTTTAAAATAGAGAATCAGTTGAAATATAATTATCATCAGGAGGATAAACATATTCATCATTAGGTTTATTTGTTATATCAATATTTGTTATTTTAACAATAGGCATATCACCATGATAAGTACCTTTTATTATTTCACCAGTAATTTCAACCCATGAATTGTCTGAATAATCTTTAGCTTTATCATATTCACACAAAAAACCAACTACAACCTTTTTATAATCAGAAGAAACAATCATATCTCTTGCTAAAATAAATTGATTATCACTTAAATCTAATACTCTATAAACATAACCTGTAAAATTTATTTTAGTTCCTATATATTTATCAACATCATCATGAACAACTTTTAATATATTTGTATAATTTCCAGAATTAATTTTACATACTTCATTTGTAGGTATGCAAGTCGAGTTCTTATTTGTTTTACTTGCACCAGTAAACATTTTATAAATAACACTTACAACAACTACTATGAGTATTATAATCATAATTGTAAAAAAATATTTAAAAACTTTACTTCTGTTAATTTTTAAATTATATATAAACATAAAAATCCTCATTTCTTTTTTATTTAAGTATATTAAATTTAAATTTTTCTTAGAACTTATATATTAATTCATATTTTTTATTATAAGTCCTGCTAGCGTGGTTAATATATAAATTTTCTTCATTCTCCCCATTCTAATGATTTCATAAAAAGTTTTTCAAACTTTTTGAAATCATTGAACGGTCCCCACGAACCATTTCGAAAATTTATATATTGACCACTTGCGCGGACTTATAATTTAAAAAATGAATTATAATAAATTTTTAAATATACAAAAATTATTTTTAAAATAACTTGAAAAAAAGCAATTTTAATGATATAGTATCTAAGTATGAAAATAACGTTAGGAAGGGTTGAATACAGATGGGTATTTTTAAATCTTATAGTGAAAAAGAAGTAAAAAGAGTAAAACCTTTATTAGAAAAGGTAAATAACTTAGAACCAGAAATGGAAA
>CAZBMU010000084.1:0-5685 GCA_964493175.1 uncultured Clostridium sp. | reverse complement strand
AATAGAACCGGCTATGATGATAGTTGATGCAGTTCATTCTGTTTTAGAAAGAACACCACCAGAGCTTGTAGCAGATATAAGTGATAAAGGAATTTATATGACAGGTGGAGGATGTTTGGTAGATGGATTAGATAAATTATTACAAGAAAAAACAGGAATAAATGTTATGATAGCACAAGACACAGTATCATGTGTAGCATTAGGAACAGGAAAAGCACTAGATAACTTAGATGCCTTAGAAGGAAAAACAAGGAGATAAATATGAAGGTAGCATTTATAACATTGCGGTTGTAAAGTAAACCAATATGAAACAAATGCAATGATGCAAAAATTTAAAGAAAATGGTTACGAAATAGTAGATCAAACAGAAAAAGCGAATATTTATGTAGTAAATACATGTACAGTAACAAATATGTCAGATAGAAAATCAAGACAAATGTTAAGAAGAGTTAGAGAATTAAATCCAGAAGCAACAGTTGTTGCTTCTGGTTGTTATGTTCAAGTAGGAAAAAAAGAAATAGAAAAAATAAAGGAAATAGATTTAATATTAGGAAATAACGAAAAAAAACAAATTGTACAATATGTAGAAACTTTTCTAAAAAACAAGAAAAATATAAAAAATATTGAAGATGTAATGCAGACAAAAGACTTTGTTGATTTTGGAGATATAACATATACAGAAAAAACCAGAGCTGCTATAAAAATACAAGATGGATGTGATAGATTTTGTTCATATTGTATAATTCCATATGCAAGAGGCAGAGTTAGAAGTAGAAGACCCCAAAATGTTATATCAGAAATAGAAAAAATCTCAAAAAAAGGTATAAAAGAAATAGTAATAACAGGTATACATGTAGCATCTTATGGAAAAGATTTTAAAGAAGAATTTAGACTAATAGACTTACTAGAAGAAATAAATAAAATAAAAGGAATTGAAAGAATTAGATTAAGTTCTATAGAACCAACAATTATAGATAAAGAGTTTTTAGAAAGATTAATAAAATTAGAAAAAATATGTCCACATTTCCATTTATCTTTACAAAGTGGATGTGATGAAACATTAAAAAGAATGAATAGAAGATATACAACTAAAGAATTTAAAAATATAGTAGAATTAATAAAAAAGTATTACAAAGATGTCATATTAACAACAGATATTATCGTAGGTTTCCCTGGTGAAACAGAAGAAGAATTTTTAAAAACATATCAATTTTTAAAAGAAATAAAATTTTACAAAATGCATATATTTAAATATTCACCAAGAAAAGGAACAAAAGCAGCAGAGATGTTAAATCAAATTGATGGAAATATAAAAGAAAAAAGAAGTCACAAATTATTAGAATTATCAGACAAAAATCAATTAGAATATAATAGAAAATATATTGGAAAAGAAGTTGAAGTATTATTTGAAGAAGAAAAACATGGAATATATAAAGGACACACAAAGAATTATATATTAGCATATTTAAATACGAATACAGAAAATATAGAAAACAAAATTTTAAAAGTTAAAGTAGAAAAGGCAGAAAAAGACCACATAAATGTTACAAAAATATAAATGTAATATTTTTGTAATACAAATGTAACAAAAAAGTAATTTAAAAAAATAAAAAAGTGCTTGATTAATATAATAAAATATAGTATAAATATTATAGGAAAAGTGTAAAAAACACAAAGGAGGAAATAAAATGGCAGAATTAGAGGAAAATAAAGTATCAGGAGTATATGGAGGAGCAGAATTTAGTAGTTCGACAGATTCAAGTGTTGAGAGTTCAACAAGTGAAGCTAGTAGTTCAACAAGTTCAAGTTCAGAAAGTACATCTTCAGTTTATAGTACAACATCAACTACAGGAGAAACAACTAGTGTAGAGAGTACTACAAGTACTGGAAGTGTAGGAACAATAAGAACAACAACTAGTAAATCATTAGTAAAAAATGGATTTTGGGATAAGTTTAAAGCATTCTGGTTACAAGATATTGATTGGAACACAGAAATAACAGTAGAATTAACACCATATCAACAAAAAATAGAAGATGAAATTAATGCATTTTTACATCAAGAAATAACTTGGTCAAAAATACGTAGTGTATTTTCTAGAAAAACAAAAGCATAGTGTCTATTTTGGGACTATTTATTAAATAAAAAGAGGCAAATGTAGATTTTTAGTAAATTCTCAAGAAAAGTATAGCATTATTTAAAAATATATGCTATACTTTTTGTGTTATTATGATGGCAAAAAGGAGAAAGTTTTATGGCAAAAAGTAAAACAGTTTTTGTTTGTAGTGAATGTGGAAATGAATCTGCAAAATGGCTAGGAAAATGTCCAGCTTGTAATAGTTGGAATTCATTTTATGAACAAAAAATAGTTGAAACGAAAGCAAAAGGAAAAATAGATAAAAATTCAGCAAATCCACAAACTTTAAATTCATATATAGCCAAAGAAACTATAAGAACATACACTGGTTTTGGAGAATTAGATAGAGTACTTGGAGGAGGATTAGTAAAAGGTTCTTTGATTTTGCTTGGAGGAGAGCCTGGTATAGGAAAGTCAACATTAATTCTTCAAATATGTGATAAAGTAAAAGGAGATGGAAAAGTTTTATATGTATCTGGAGAAGAATCTGCAGAACAAATAAAGCTTAGAGCTGATAGATTAGGAATTAATAATGAAGATATCCTATTTTTAGGTGAAACAGATATAGATATTGTTAGTCAAGCAATCACAAATGTTAATCCTAAATTAGTCATAATAGATTCAATTCAAACAATGTATTCTGATGAAATTACTGCAGCTGCTGGTAGTGTTAGTCAAGTTAGAGAAATTACTCGGACAAGTTATGAGGATTTGTAAATCAAAAGGAATTACAACAATTATTATAGGACATGTTACTAAAGAAGGAAATATAGCAGGACCAAGAGTTTTAGAACACATGGTAGATACAGTTTTATATCTAGAAGGAGAGAGATATTTTTCTTATAGGATTTTAAGATGTGTAAAAAATAGATTTGGTTCAACAAATGAAATAGGTATGTTTGAAATGCAAGATAAAGGAATGTGTGAAATAACAAATCCTTCAGACATATTAATATCAGAAAGAGATGACAATCCTGCAGGTTCATGTATTGTATCAAGTATGGAAGGTACAAGGCCTATTTTAGTAGAATTACAAGCATTAACATCACAAACAATATTTGGATATCCAAAAAGAGCTGCAAATGGAGTTGATTATAATAGATTAGCATTGTTAATTGCAGTTTTAGAGAAAAAAGCAGGATTAAATCTAGGATCACAAGATGTTTATTTAAATGTAGTTGGAGGGTTAAAAATAAATGAACCTTCAATTGATTTAGGTATAATGTTAGTAACTGCTTCAAGTTTTAAAAATATACCAATACCAAAAGATATGATAGTAATTGGAGAAGTAGGCTTAACAGGAGAGGTTAGAAGAATTAATTTAATTGAAAAAAGATTAAAAGAAGCAGAAAAATTAGGATTTAAATCTGCAATAATTCCACAAAGTAATAAAAAAGACTTGAAAGATAATTATAAATTAGATATAATATGCGTTAGAAACATAAATGAAGCAATGAAAAATGCACGGACTTAAATAAGAGAGGAGAACATAGTTTGAGAAAAGGCAAAGAAGACAATATTACAGAAATTCTAAAGTTAATTGCACCAGGAACTCCTATACGTGATGGACTGGAAAATATTTTAAGAGCGAGAACAGGAGCTTTATTGTTAATTACAGATAATAACGAAGTTTTAAAGCAAATTGTTGATGGTGGTTTTACAATAAACGAAGAATATACATCATCAAAATTATATGAACTTGCAAAAATGGATGGTGCTATAGTTCTAAGCGGAGATTTAAAAAGAATTTTATTTGCAAATGCTCAATTAATACCATCACATGAAATAACAACTTCAGAAACTGGAACTAGACATAGAACAGCTGAAAGAACTGCAAAACAAACAGGAGAACTTGTAATAAGTATTTCACAAAGAAGAAGTATTATAACAGTATTTAAAGGAAATAATAGATACATATTAGAAAATACAGCATCTGTTTTAAGCAAAGCAAATCAAGCAATACAAACTTTAGAAAGATATAAAAAAGTATTTGATAATAAATTAAATATTTTAAATGAATACGAGTTTAATGATATAGTAACACTCCAAAATGTTATTGTTGCAATTCAAAGAGCTGAAATGGTTATGAGAATTTATGAGGAAATACAAAGACAAATTTATGAATTAGGTGATGATGGAAGGCTTGTAAAAATGCAGCTAGATGAGTTAGTGGGAGATTTAGAAAAAGAAGAGTTATTAATAATCAAAGATTATATGGTATCTAAAAAAAGAAAAATGACAGCTGAAAAAGTAATAACAAGTTTAGAATCATTAACTTATGAAGATTTATCTAAAGAATCTGTAATTGCAAAGCTTTTAGGATATCAAAATTTTGATAATTATGATGAAGTTGGAGTTTATACAAAAGGATATAGAATTTTAAATAAAATACCAAGAATGCCAACAAATATAGTAGAAAATTTAATTGATTCTTTTAAATCATTCCAACACATTATAGAAGCTGATATTGAAGCACTAGATGAAGTAGAAGGTATCGGAGAAGTTAGAGCAAGAACAATTAAACAATCTTTAAGAAGAATGCAAGAACAATTTATGTTTGATAATTTAATATAAAATAAGAAAGGAAAAGGAAAAATGAAAATAATTAAAAATATTTTATGGATAATAGCATTAGCTGTGGTAATTGTATTAATAGGAGGTTTAGTTTTTGGATATTATAAACAATTAACAATGAAAGTTGAAAATCCTGTAGCAACTATGGAAGTAGAAAATTATGGTACAATTAAAATTGAATTGTATCCAGAGTTAGCACCAGAAACAGTTGCAAATTTTATAACATTAGCAAACAGAGGATTTTATGATGGTTTAACATTTCATAGAGTAGTAAAAGATTTTATGATTCAAGGTGGAGATAAAAACGGAACCGGAAAAAGTTCAGCTACTTTAGCTGATTTAAAAGATGATGGTGAAGAGACAGACTACACTATAAAAGGTGAATTTATAGCTAATGGAGTACAAAACAATTTGAAATTTGAAGAAGGAGTAATTGGTATGGCAAGAAATGACTATACACAATATTCTTCATCTTTAAAAGAGGAATCTTATAATTCAGGAAGTTCACAATTCTTTATTATGACAAAAAATACTTCATCTTTAAATGGATATTATACATCTTTTGGAAGAGTAATAGAAGGATTAGATGTTGTACACAAAATAGAAAATGTAGAAGTTAAAGCAGCTGAAAGTAGCGAAGGAAGTGAAGAAAACAGTAATACAGAAGTTAGTACTCCAGTTGAAACTGTAAAAATAACATCTATAAAAGTTGAAACAAATGGTGTAGATTATGGATTACCAGAAACATTAACACCTTTTGACTATACAACATGGATGTATCAACAATATGGAATAGATCCAAGTAGCTTAACAACGACTGAGGCAGAGTAGATTGAAAAAAATCTGAAAAAAGGTTGACAAATGGGGTAGAAATTAGTTATAATTATATATGTGCTTGAGGTGAATAGTGCACGTAAACTATGGTGGATGTAGCGTAGTTGGTTAACGCGCCAGTTTGTGGCACTGGAGACCGTGG
>CAZBMU010000083.1:0-5770 GCA_964493175.1 uncultured Clostridium sp. | reverse complement strand
CTATCTACTTGTTTATTCCCTTCTTCAATTATTTCTATATCAAACTTTTCCTCTTTTTTATCACTTTGAGTACAATCTCCTAATAATGTAAAATATAAATTATCTGATTTATTTGCTAAATAATATACTTCAAGTTTTCTCATTAACAATTTAACTTTTTCTTTAGAATTAATGATTGTTGGAATAACTACCATAGTTGTACTTTCTTCTGGGATTCCATTTGAATAATCTAATTTTGGTATTAATTTTGGTTTAATAATTTTACTAAAAATATATTGGATAATCTGAATAATAATTTCTGAAGATGGTATAAGAAAAATAATTGTACCAAAAATTATTTGCAATATATCATTTTTAGATAAAATAATACTTAATTCTAAAGATAAAATAATACTAAATAATAAAATAGTAAAAATATATAGCCTTACCTTATTTTCTTTATTAATTTTTTTATAGTTTTGAAAATTTAATTTTTTATATAATTCTTCTTCACCTTTATCTATTAAAAAATATCCAATATGAGATTCTTTACTATTTTCTTGTTTTGTTTTAGCTATTTCTAACAATTTCCTTGTAATATATATTTCAGAAATTTTTGTCTTTTTAGATATTTCTTTTATTTTATTTCTATAATATTCTTTTGTTTTATTATCCATATTTGAATAAACTCCACTAGGATCTTGTTTTAATAATTCTTCTACTCCATTTACTTTTTCAAATATCTCTAAAAAATTAATTCTTTGTATTTTTTTTATACTTGTTATACTATTTCCTATTGAAACTTTACGAACTGCAATATCAAAATGCTCTTTTTTTATAACATCAGAAACTGTAGTTCCTGATAACTCTACTGCTTCTTCTAATGCATTTAAATAACTTGAACCTTTTTTTCCATAACGTTTTAATATATATGACATATATTCTATAAAAGGATATTGCATATTTTCAAATATTTTTTTAGTTCGTACATTGTTTTTAAATAATAATTGTTGTTTTGGCTTGTTTTCTACTAGTCTCTCTACTATATTCTCTGCTTTGTATTTTTGCATTTGTGATGTATATATTCTTTCACAAATTTCTCTAATATTTTCTATAATAGCAATCTCTAAAAATATACCTATATTCCATATTTCTTCCATACTTAATGTTTTTTTAGTTTGATAACTTGATAAATAATTTTCTAAATCTTTTCTTTCAATCTTACTATCTGTATATGCTATAATTTCTTGAGCTAGTACATAGACTCTTGCAAAACCTCTATATGGTCCATTTGCAATTCCTAAAAAATTTATATATTTTTTTAAAGTTAATTCTTTTTCAATCTGTTTTACTGTTTCTTCAATTATATATAAATTATCTAATAGCCACTCTCCTGCTGGATGTATTCCAATTCCAAGTTTCAAATGTTCATTTAATAAATTATAAACTTGCTGTATGACTTTAAAATTCTCAAGCATATGCGGTATTGGATAAGTATTTTTTTGAGTTTTATTTAATAAATTATGGCTTGATGCTATTTTTTGAAGATGTATTTCTAGTTGTTGTTTATCTAATATACTTCCATTTATTTTTAAAATCTTTTTCGTTTTCAAAAAAATTCCACTCCTTGCAAAATATGTTTTATACATATTGTTTGCAAAAAGTGGATTTTTATACTTTTTAATTTTTAACTTCTTTCTATATCATCATTTTCAATTTCATTATTATTTGTTTGTGCTTCTGTATTTCCTTCTAATGCATTTATTAATTTTCTTTTTGTTATTGAATAACTAGCATCATCATTTCCATTTTCAATATATTCATAAAAAGCTAATCCATTAGGTATTACATCTCCTAACTGTGTTAGTGATGAATTATAATGTTGCATTTGAGTATAATTATCTCCAGGTATAACTGGTACAAGAGTATTATCTTTATATGTAGCTGCATCTATTATTTTTCCATCTTGATTGATAATTTCATATACTTCACAATTATTTATAACTCTATAAGTTCCATATTGTTCTAATTGATTTTGTAACTCACCTGGATTTGAACCATGTGTTACTATTTCTTCTTCATTTGAAAATACATAATCTTGATTTGAAATTATAATTTTAATATCATCTGTTGTTAAATTAGTATCTCCTGTCATTTGTTCATATTTTTCGATATATTCGTTTTTTAAAAATGCTAAAACATCTTCTTTTGTTTCTAAAGAATCTACTTGTTTTTTAGCTTCACTTATAGTAGGTATAACAGATATAGTATTTCTAAAATCTTCTTTATTACTATTTGTAATTACATTATCTTGATTTTCTATTTCTTGTTCTATTATTTTCCCTTCTGGTAATGTTTTATCTTTTTCTCCAGATATTGCAGTTGCTAATCCTGTTAGACCAATTGCTGCTAATATTGCAGCAAATCTTAATCTAAATTTATGATTTTTATTTTGTTTTCTAGGTAAATTATTATTTTCTTTTGTATGGTTATAATCATTTTCATCTACTAATTTATCTATTTGGTTATTTTTCATTTTCATTTCCTCCTTGGTTAGTTTAACCATAGTATATCTTTTTATTTAATTAAAGTCAAGTTTTTTACATAATAAAAAAGCCCATTATTAACGGGCTTTTTTCCGAGGATAATTTGACGGATACTTGGTGTTCCTGATTTCTAAAAATCCAAGAACACTAGTTATCATAAATATCGGACCTAATGTTATGCCGCAATAAGCAACTATATCAGCCCAATATGCAAGCAATGGTACATCACTGATTGGTACTAATTTTTTTAAGTTTAGAATTAGTATAACTAATCCAAACAAAAAAGTAAGTACCATGTACAATTCATGTCTTGCTTTCTTCTTGTTTATCCGTCTTTTTACTGTAGTTTTTTTCATGGTTTTTCCTCCTTATTAATTATGACTAAAATTCTAGTCAAAACTCCCTACAACTGGTTACACTTATATTATACCACATTATGTAACTTTTTTCAAAAATTTATTCATAAAAATACTGGATTATTCCATTATAAATTCCCCACGCAAGCCTATTTTGATAATTATCATCTAATAATTCCTTTTCCTCTTCTGGATTAGATAAAAACCCACATTCCACAATTGAAATTGGTATTTCTACATGTTTCATAATATAAACTGTATCTAATTTCATAGGAACTCTTGTGTTTTCCTTTTGAATAGATTTATTTAAGTTCTCTTGAATACTTTTTGCAAGTTTTGTACTTTTTTCATCATTTGGCTTATAAAAACATTGCCAGCCATAATATTGCTGCTGAGGAATTTTATTTAAGTGGATTGATACAAAAATATCTGCACTTGATTCATTGCCTATTTTAACTCTATTTCTTATATCAGATATCTTTTTTTTTCTTAAACTATCCGAATCTAAATCATAAATTGCATTTTCATCTGAACGCGTTAAAATTACAGTGCATCCACTTTGTTCTAATAAATTTTGTATTTTTAAAGTTATTTTTAAATTAGTTTCCGCTTCTGTAGTTCCCGAACTAGATTCTGCTCCTTCATCTGGCTTTCCATGTCCTGCATCTAACACCACTGTCTTACCTGAAACTGGAGTAGCAGTTGTAGCTACACTTTCATTTTCATTGTTTTTTTGTTTATCTGCTATTTGAAAAGAAAATGTAAATAAACCTATCAAAAAACAACTTAATATTATCTTTATTCTTTTTTGATTAATTACTAACATAAAAATTATTCCTTTCTAAATACTAATTGATTTTAAAAATAAATATAAAAATTATAAAACCCGCGTAAGCGATCAAACGAAGCTTTAGCTGAGTGCGATTGGAGCAATTTACATACTAGTATTTTAGATTATGGAAATTGCGACACCAAGGGTTTAATAATTTTTATATTTATTTATGATATATTATTAAGATATTAAAATTTTATACAATTTATTCCAAAAAAGAAAAAACCTTATTTGTATTTTACAAATAAGATTTTTTAGAATTAATGTTTTCTTTTATCTATACTATAACTACTTCCCATAATAGATTTTGCAGAATGTTTAACTTGTGCTCCGACTTCACCAATTTCCAAAATATTATGAAATCTTTGGGCATCTGCTACAACTACACCAATAGATAATGAAGTTAAAGGAAATTGTTCTATAATTCCTTTTCTATTTTCAACTTCTATATATCCTTTTTTCTGGTCTTCCTCTGTAAAGAAATTTTTAACCTTTTTATCAAAATGTGAAATTATATCTTGACATAATTTTTCACATTCAGTTCCTGGAACAATTGCTACAAAATCATCTCCACCTATGTGTCCTACAAAAGTATTTTCAAATTTATCACTATTTACATATTTTGAAATCGTTTCTGCTGTAAATTCTATAATTTCATCACCTTTTAAGAAACCATATACATCATTATATGCTTTGAAATTGTCTAAATCTAAATATAAAACAGAAAATGGTTCTTGTTTTAGTAGTCTTTTCTTTAATTCCGCATGTATTTGTACATTTCCTGGTAATCCAGTTAAAGGACTTACCCTTCTATTACTAGCCATTAATCTATTTAGATTTTTTACAGTGTAATATAAGTATTCTTCATCTACTGGTTTTTTTATAAAATACTCTACAGATTCTTGGAGGATCTTCACTCTATGATTTTTATTACTTTTTGATGATACAACTATAACAGGTGTTATTGTATTGTCTTCGTCTTTTCTAATTTTTTTACATAAATCAATAACATTTCTGTCAATTGCATCTTCATTTATAACTATTAAAAATGGAATATTTTTTAATGCTATATCTATTTGTTCTGTTTTTACACTTATAAATTTATATTCTGGGTCATCTTTAAATAATTCCCTAAATATCCAAATTGAAGAATCGTCATCATCTATAATATATATCTCTTGTACCATATTCATACTCCTTTGTTTTTATTTTCAAGTTCATTATATAAAAAGAGTTATTTATTTTCAAGTCTTTTTTTCTTATTTTTTCTAATATCTATTTTTTTACTAAGTATCTCTGTAATTTCATTAGTATTAATTGTTGGGAATGCCTTTTTTAATCGATATACATTTTTATATAATCTACGTGTTATACGATTTTTCTTTTTCTTTAATTCATCAATTATTTGTTGAATACTTTCAGTTGCAGTAAATCTTTCTTCCGTTTCTTCCTTTTTTAAATTTCTCAATTCTTTCAATTTTTCTATTATTTCTTTATTTAGTTTTTCTATTTTATCTAATGTTTCTTTTATATTCTTAATTTTTACAACTGTTGTTATAAAGTCTACTACCATTACTAATCCTAAAATTACAACACAATAATGTATTAATATAATATCGACTTTACTAATAATTGATTCCACAAATGGATGTATATATTTTACAAATGCTACTCCCAAAAATCCCCAACATATAGAATTTACTAAACAAATTCTTCCCTTAAAATTGAACTTCTGATTAGAATAATCCCAATATTTCATATTAAAAGTTTTTTCTAATAAAAAACCAACTATATACTCCCATAAAGTTAAAATAAAAATAGAAATAAAAAATAATAATATTAAATTATTTTCAAATCTATTTAAAAATAATAGCATTATAAGTGCTCCAATTCCATAAATTGGACAAACAGGTCCTTTTAAAAAACCTGTGTTTATTATTCTTTTTTCTGATATAGATCTAACTATTGATTCCATAATCCAACCTAAAAATGAATATATTATAAAATATGTTGAAATTTCAAATATTAGATTTTTCATTTTTTCCTCTTTTCAAAAA
>CAZBMU010000082.1:0-5783 GCA_964493175.1 uncultured Clostridium sp. | reverse complement strand
AATTTACAACTATATTTTACTATAAATGTCTAATTTTGTCAATCTATATTTTTTTAACAAAGTTATTGTAAAATGGGGAAAATTATGATATATTGTGTTAAGAAATGGAGGGATAAAAAATGATAGCTATAGGAAGTGACCATGGAGGTTATAGATTAAAAGAAGAAATAAAAAAATATCTAGATGAACAAGGAATAGAATATAAAGATTTTGGTTCTGTAAGTGAAGAAAGAGTTGATTATCCTGATATTGCAAAAATAGTTTCAAAAGCAGTATTAAGTGATGAATTTGAGAGTGGAATTTTAGTATGTCGTTCTGGAATTGGAATGAGTATAGTTGCAAATAAATTTAAAGGTATAAGATGTGCACCTTGCCATAATGAGTACACAGCAAAATATTCAAAATTACATAATGATAGTAATATACTAGCTTTAGGAGCAGATGATATAACGACAAACCAAGCTATATGTATTTTAAGAATGTGGTTTGCAACAGAATTTGAAGGTGGAAGACACCAAGAAAGAATTAATATAATAGAACAAATAGAAAATGAAAATATGAAATAGGAGGCAAGATAGAATATGTGGGGAGATGTAGCAATTGCATTTTTACTAGCATTTATAGTTGCCTTTGTAACAACACCATATACAATTAAACTTGCTCATAAAATAGGGGCTGTTGACATTCCAAAAGATGAAAGAAGAATGCATAAAAAGGTAATGCCTAAGTTTGGTGGGCCAGCAGTAATATTAGGTTTTTTTGTTTCAAGTATTTATTTATTAATAGTAATGAATTTAGAAAAAAGCATTATTTTAAATGGAACAGAAGAATATGGAAGAAAATTATTAGGTATGTTTTTAGGTATAATTGTTATAACAATAACATGTGTAATAGATGATATAAAAACAATAAAGCCTATAACAAAACTAGTAGGGCAAACAATTGCTGCAATTATTGTAGTAGCATTTGGTGTTAATATTGGGAATTTTAATATATCAATTTTAGGAATAACACATTCAAATGAAATTTTTTCAGCTATATTAACAGTCTTATGGATAATTGGTGTCACAAATGCAATTAATTTAATAGATGGGTTAGATGGACTATCATCAGGAATATCTGTAATATCAGCTGTTTCTTTGTTGGTTATATTTGTTTTAAATGGTTCACCATTTATTTCAATTATATTAATTACAGCATTAGCTGGAGCATTAGTTGGATTTTTACCATATAATTTTGCACCAGCAAAAACTTTTATAGGTGATACAGGTTCAAACTTTTTAGGTTTTTCATTATCAATAATTGCAATTTTAGGTGTTGCAAAAACATACACTATAGCTGTAATAGTATTACCACTTATTGTACTTGGGCTTCCAATATTTGATACTATATGGGCTATTATAAGAAGATTAATTAAAGGAAAATCTGTAAAAGCAATATTTAAGGCTGATAAAGGACATTTACATCATAGAATAGTAGCAAAAGGATTTAGCCAGAAACAAGCAGTTCTTATTTTATATGGAATAAGTGCAACATTTGGAATATTTGCAGTAATATTACTAGATAGCGGAATCTGGAAAGCATTATCATTTTTATTAATGGTAATTGTAGCAATAGCAATGGGATATAAAAATTTTCAAGAAGATAAAGTTGAAAATGGAAAATATGAATGTGTTGAATGTAGATATATTTATAACCCTAAATATGGAAATGAAAGAGCAGGAATAAAACCAGGAACTCAATTTGAAGATTTACCAGAAAATTGGATATGCCCTGTTTGTGGAGAAGGAAAGGATATGTTTGAAAAAAATGACAGATAAAATTACAAAATTATTAGCTTATAACGGAAAAATATCAATTGTATGTATAAATTCAACAAATTTAGTAGAAAAAGCAAGAATAACACATGATTTAAGTCCAGTTGCAACAGCAGCATTTGGAAGAATGCTTACAATAACAGCTATAATGGCACAAGAAATGAAAAACAAAACAGATAAACTTACTATACAAATAAAAGGGAATGGCGAAATTGGAACAATGCTAACTGTTGCAAATAATGAACCAAAAGTAAAAGGATATGTTTCTAATCCACTCGTAGATATACCTCTAAATGAATTTGGGAAATTAGATGTAAGTAGAGCAGTTGGAGAAACAGGATATATAAATGTAATAAAAGATATAGGTTTAAAAGATCCATATATAGGAATTTCTCCACTAACCTCAGGTGAAATAGCAGATGATTTTACAAATTATTTTGTTAATTCTGAACAAAGAAATTCAGCAGTTGCTTTAGGTGTATTAGTAAATAAAGATGGAGTAAAATCAGCTGGAGGGTATTTAATAAATCCTATGCCAGATGCAAGTGAAGAAGAAATATCAAAGATAGAACAATCAATTTTTAAAGCAGGAGCAATTTCTAAAATGTTAGATGAAAATTTAAGTTTACTTGAAATTGCTAAAAAAGTAACTGGTGACGAAAATGTAAAAATTATAGAAGACAATATAGTACCAATTTATGAATGTAATTGTTCAAAAGAGAAGATGACTGAAGCATTATTGGCTATAGGAAAAACTGAATTAGAGAACATAATAAATGAAGAAGGAAAAGCAGAATTAGTTTGTCATTTTTGCAATAAAAAATATCAATTTAATAAAGAAGAATTGGAAGAAATTTCAACCAAGGGGGACGGTCCTTTTGGTTGAAAAAATTAATAGAAGAATAAATATAATAATAAAATTTTCAACCAAAAGGACCGTCCCCTTGGTTGAAAAAAGAAAGGAATAAAAAATGAAAATTTTAGTTTTTGGACATAAAAATCCAGATACGGATTCAATTTGTTCTGCATTAGTAGAAGAATTAGTAGATAGAAAAGAAAAAAAAGCAGTAAGATTAGGAAAAATAAATAAAGAAACACAATATGTTTTAGATTATTTAGGAATTGAGGCTCCTGAATTAATAGAAAATATAGAAGAAGGTCAAAAAGTAGAATTAGTAGATCATAATGAATTTACTCAAAGTGTAAAAGGAATAGAAAATGCAAAAATATTAAGTGTAATAGACCATCATCGAATTTCAAATTTTGAGACATCAGAGCCTTTATATTATACAGCAAAACCTTATGGTTGTACTTCAACAGTATTATTTGAAAATTATAAACAATCAGGAGTAACAATTAATAAAGAGGAAGCATTTTTAATGGCAAGTGCAATTATATCTGATACACTTTTATTAAAATCACCAACAACAACTGAGAATGATAAAAATGCGTTAAAAGAATTAGGTGAAATTGCTGATATTAATATAAATGAATATGGAATAAAAATGTTAAAAGCAGGAACAGATTTAGATGATTTTACAGCTGAGGAATTAGTAAATTTAGATGCGAAAAAAGTCGATAAAAATGGATCTAAATTTGTAATTGCACAGGTTAATACTGTAAGTATACCAGATGTTTTAAAAAGGCAAGAAGAATTAGAAACAGCTATGAAAAACGAAATAGAAAAAAATAAATTAGATTTATTTGTATTAGCAATAACTGATATATTAGAAAGTAATTCTGAAATAATTGCTCTAGGAAGTAAACAAAAAATTGTTGAAAAGGCATTTAATACCACATTAAATAATAATACAGCATTCTTAGAAGGTGTAGTATCAAGAAAAAAACAAATATTACCTAATATTGATAAAAATTTGTAATTAAATTAAGTTAAATTAAGTAAAATTAAAAGAGGATAATATTAGGAGTGATTTAATGGAAAAAACAAAAGAAACCTTTATGCAAGGAGTTTTAACACTAATATTTTCACAAGTTTTAATAAAAATATTAGGATTAGTTTATACATTATATTTAACAAATAGGCAAGGATTTGGTGATGCAGGAAATGGAATTGTTGCTGCAAGTTATCAAATTTATGCAATGTTACTTACAATTTCATCTATAGGTGTTCCAAACGCTATATCTAAGCTGATATCTGAAAGGGTAGCAGTACGGAGATAATAAAGGTGCACATAGAATTTTTAAAGTAGCTTTTGCTACTTTTGCAGTTATTGGGTTAATTGGTAGTTTGATGCTATTTTTTGGAGCAAAAGTTATTTCAAATGAATGGTTACAAATACCAGAAGCAGAAATGACAATGGTAGCACTTTCACCAGCAATATTTTTTGTTGCTATTTCTTCTGTTATGAGAGGATATTTTAATGGAAAACAGAATTTAAAGGCAACAGCAAGATCTCAAACTTTAGAACAAGTTTTTAAAACAGCTTTAACAGTTATATTAGTTGAAATAATTGCTATTGTATCAAATATTTCAACAGAATGGATGGCAGGAGGAGCAACACTTGCAACAACACTTGCAACTATGGCTGGATTTGGGTATTTATACTTATTTTATAAAGTTCAATCTAAAGAATTAGCAAAAGAAATAAAACAATCTACAAATTATAAATATGAAAGAGTTAGAACAATAATAAAAAATATATTAATAGTTTCTATACCAATAGCGCTTACAGCAATAATGTCATCACTTAATAAAAATATAGATTCATTTACAGTAGTAAGAAGCTTAAAACAATTTTTACCTGAAGATTTAGCACTTAAACAGTATGGTATATTAGGTGGAAAAGTAGATACATTAACAAGTTTACCACTATCTATAAATGTAGCATTTAGTACAGCCTTAGTTCCAGCAATATCTGCTGCAAAAGCAATAAAAGATAAAAAAACTATAACAAGAAAAACATCTTTTTCGTTGTTAACTTCAATGTTAATAGGGTTACCATGTACTGTAGGAATGTTTATATTTGCAGGTCCTATTTTACAATTATTATTTCCAAGGGCAAGTGCAGGAGAAGTAATATTACAAATAAGCAGCTTAACAATAATATTTACAATTTTAGACCAAACAATTAATGGGGCTTTGCAAGGATATGGAAAATTAAGAATACCTGCAATTTCTTTAGGAATTGGAGTAATTGTAAAATTAATAATGAATTTAATACTTGTACCAATTCCAAAAATAGGAGTAAATGGAGCAGCATGGGGTTCAGTTGCATGTCATGCAGTTGCATTTACAATTTCAATAATTGCACTTATGAAAAATATAAAACTAGATTTATCATTTTCAAAATTTGTAATAAAGCCAGCAATTGCATCATTAATTATGGGAATATGTTCATATTTTATTTATATGATTCTTTTAAATATAGTAAGTATGAAATTAGCTACATTAATTGCAATAATATCTGCTGTAATAGTTTATTTACTTGCAATAGCTGTTTTGAAAATATTTAAAAAAGATGAAATAATAATGCTACCTTTAGGAGAAAAAATTTACAAAATCCTTGAAAAACTTAAAATATATTAAAAAAAATACGAAAAAAAGAAGGATTTTAAGTATTTTTGGCGAATTAAAATAATAGTAGTTTATTTATTGCTACTGTTCAGGCAATAAATACTACATATACATTATATCTTAATAGGAGGTAATTTAAATGAACAAAGCTGAATTAATCGCAGCAATGGCTGCAAAAACAGGAGACACAAAAAAAGCAGCTGAAAACTCAGTAAACGCTTTTGTAGATGTTGTAACAAACTCACTAAAAAAAGGAGAAAAAGTTCAATTAGTTGGATTTGGATCTTTTGAAGTAAGAAAAAGAGCAGCTAGAAAAGGTAGAAACCCACAAACTAAGGAAGAAATCAAAATACCTGCATCAAAAGCTCCAGTTTTCAAAGCTGGTAAAGCATTAAAAGAAGTTGTAAACAAAAAATAAGAAATTTATATAA
>CAZBMU010000081.1:0-5784 GCA_964493175.1 uncultured Clostridium sp. | reverse complement strand
ATTAACAGATAGAAATAGAACAAGAAATGCAATTCCTAATTTATTAAATCAACTAATGTCAATAATGCCACAAGGAGCGCAATTGACATCAATTGAAAATACTAAAGACACACATATTGTTATAAATGCACAATCTACAAAATACGAACAATTAGGATATTTAAAAGCTAAAATTAAATCTGATGTTATTTTAACAAATGTAATTTCAACAGCAGGACAAAAAGATAATGGTATAGTTACAGTGAAAATAGAAGGAGATTTACCATGAAAAAAACCTTGATTTTAACTTTAATTACATTACTACTAATTCTAACTATTCTAATTACTCTTAGAGGTTTGAAAATTGGAAGTTTAGAAATTTACGGACTAACACAAATTAGAACAAAAAGTAAGAATTTAGATGAAACAATACAAAAAGCTGCAAAATTAGCTGAAAAAGATTTTTCACAAGCAGTAAAAGAAATTGAAGTTAGTAGTAAAGAATTAAAAGAAACAAAAAAAGATTATGATGATTTGATAACAATAAGTACAGATTCTGGTGAAATGGTAGCAAATCAAATTGAAAAATATGAAATTGAAACATTGTGGGTAAGACTTGGAAATCATGCAACTAGTAATGGTGCTGTTATGCAAATGGATGTAATGACAGGAACAAATGGAGGAAAGGGCACGTATAACTTAAAATTTACAGTTACAGGTGACTATATTTCGATAACAGATTTTATATCTTCAATTGAGAATGATAGTACTTTAGGCTTTAAAATTGAAGAATTTACTATGAAACCAAGTGGTGATACTTTACAAGCAACATTTGTATGTAAAGATATAGCTATTAAAGATGTAGATGAATCAGCTTTAACAAAAACTAATGAAGAAAATAAGGAAAATTCAGAAACAGAAAATACAAATACTACAAACAATACTACAAATAACACAACAAACAATACTACAAATAGTACAAACACAACCAATAATACAACAAATCAAAATACTCAAAACAACACAAATACAACAAATAATGCTGGTTAGAAGGAGGAAATATGGCTAAGTCAGTTATTAAAGAAATAATAATAATATTGTTACTTACTTTAGCAATAATTCTTTTACTTGGAATTTTATTATATAAATATGTACCAATATCAAAAACTATTCCTAATGAAGTTGCATATACAATGCCAGAAGATGCAAAAAAAGAATTACAACAGGCTTCAGAATTAGATGAAAGTCAGGTTGTTATGACTTACGAAGTTACTTCTTCTGATTTAAGTAATTATAGAAGTACAAGAAATTATAATCCAGGAAGAGCAAATCCATTTGCTTCTACTGTAACAGCTTCAGGAACCAATACTACTTCTGGAGAAACTGAAGGAACAAATACAACAGGAAGTGGTAGTTCATCAGGTACTTCAGAAACAACTTCAGGTAGCTCTAATAATACAAGTTCAGGTGGGAAATATTTTAAAGACACTGGAACAAAATAATTTTAATTTAGTTTTTAACGTTATATTTATAAATTAAATATAGGTAAAATAAATATTCAAAAGAAAAGGAGGGAAACCAAATGAAAAATAGTAAAGGTATTACACTTATTGCATTAGTTATAACAATAATTGTTTTATTAATATTAGCAGCAGTTTCAATTGCTATGCTAACAGGAGAAAATGGAATTTTAACACAAGCAACTAATTCAAATGATAAGAATTTAAAAGCTGAGGCTGAAGAAGCTGTAAAAATTGCATTAAATACAATTATGGCTAATAAAGCCGCAGCAGATTCAGGTGTTGGAACAACAGGAGCAATAACTGATGCAACAACTACAAATATTGTTTCTGTTATAACTAGCAATAATCCTAATTGTTCTGCAACAGTAAAGACAGAAGGTGCAGCAAATGCAGTGAGAGTGATCACATACAAAAATTCAGCTACTGCTGCAAAATCAGTTGATGTAACAGTTGATGCAAATGGAAAAATAACAAATGTAACTGATCCAACAACTTAAATTTCTTAGGAGGTAGGAATAATATGAAAAATCAAAAAGGTATAACACTTATTGCTTTGGTAATTACAATTATTGTATTACTAATTTTAGCAGGTGTTTCAATAGCTATGTTAACAGGACAAAATGGAGTTTTATCACAAGCTTCTAATGCACAAACAAAAACAAGAGAAGCTCAAATAACAGAAGCTGTAAGACTTGCAGTAACAACAATAAATGCAGATATTTTAGATGGAGAAACAGGAACGTATTCAGCGTTAAACTATGCTTCAATTGCTGCTGCAATTAATGCTTCAGAAGGAGCTGGTACAGCAACAGAAGCATCAGGAGGAATTACCTATAAATATGGTACAACTAACTATACAGCAACGTTTACAATAACAACTGTAACAAGTGGTGCTGGAAGTATAGGTGATATAACAATTTCACAGTAATTATAGTAAAAATACATGCCATACGCACACTTCGTGTGTATGGCTTGAATTTTAAAAACACAAATAAAAGGAAATAAAAATGCAAATATATTTATACTTAATAATATTTATAATGGGAACATTTTTTGGAAGTTTTTATACATTAGCAGTATATAGAATACCAAAAAAGCAAGATATTGTTTATACACATTCATATTGCCCTAATTGTAATCATAAATTAGGTTTTTTAGACTTATTTCCAATATTAAGTTACATATTATTAGGAGGAAAATGTAGATATTGCAAACAAAAAATAAGACCAAGATATTTAGTTTTAGAAATTTTATCTGGTTTAGTTTTTGTTTTAATAGCATGGCTAATAGGATTAAATGTATATTTTTTAGATATAAAAAAATTTTTAAGTTTTGTATTTACAATTTTATATTTTACATTTTTTGTTTTAGAAATAGCAATATTTTTGGAAAATAAAAAATTTAATAAATATGTTGGTATTTACGGAATGGTTGTTAGTTTTTTATATATGATATATCTATGTATAATTGTAAATAACTAGTATATATAGATATGGCATATAAAATAGAAAGGATAAGTTATATGAAACTAAAAAATGAAAATGGTTTTACACTTACAAGTATAGCAATTTCAGTAATTATAATATTTATATTTGTTTCTTTAATTGCACTTTTAGTTTATAATTATAATAGTACAATGAGGTCAACTCAACTAAAGTCAACAGCAACTGTTTTAGCTGTTGATGAAATAGAAAAAATAAAAAATGATGGATATATAGAAGAAACATATAATGATATAGGGATAAATGAAGAAGAAGTATTTGGAGAAGAAAATACAGCAATTGAAAATAATGATGGATTTTTCAAAACAATTAAAATAATTGATTATAAATATTTATCTGATAACCAATCAAATGATCTTATTGAAAATAATGTTGTAAAAAAAATAACAGTTGAAATTTCATATCAATTTAAAAATAAAATTGAAAAAGTCCAACTTTCTACAATAATATCAAATCCTAATAAAGGAGAGGAATAATTATGAAATCTCAAAAAGGTATTACACTTATTTCTTTAACTATATATATAATAACATTTGCAATAGTAATAGGGATCATTGCAACAATTTCTGGTTACTTTTATGGTAACTTAAAGGATTCAAATGTAGAACTAGATCCTATTTCAGAATATATTACATTTAGTACCTTTTTTTCAAAAGAAGTAAATACTAAAAATGTAGAATCACAATGTGGAGATAATTATATAGTATTTATAAATGGAGAAAATTTGGTACAATATACATTTACTAATAATTCAATTTATAGAAATAATATAAAAATTTGCAGAGATATAGATAATTGCGAATTTTCTCAAACAGTTGAAAATGGGAAGCAAAAAATTACTGTTATATTTAAATCAGGTAATTATAAAAATAGACAAGATTATGTAATTCAAAATTAGTAATTTTAGGTAATTATAAAAAAACAAACAAAATATATTAAAAATATTGTATAATTAATATGTAATACGAAGGAAAGGAAGTACAAAAAATGGATATGAGAAGAAAACAACCAATTGGTGTAGAATTAGTAAAAAAAGGAGTTGTTAAACAAGAAGATATAGAAAATGCTTTAGAATATCAAAGAGACCATCCTAATAAAAAAATAGGTGATATATTATATATATTAAATGTATGTAATCCTGATAAATTAATAAATGCAATTGGTGATATTCTTGGAACAAAAGGAATTATTTTAACTAGTAAAAATATGAGAGTTAAATTAACAGATTATATTTCACTAGATGTAGCAAAGAAAAATAAAGCTATTCCATTTGAAGTTTCACCTGGGAAAATTAAAGTATGTTTTGCAAATACAGTAACAGATAAAAAGATGGATACAATTAGATTATTATTTTTAAATAAAGGTCTAGTTATGGAAAGCTATATTACATTTGAAAGTGATATAGATAAAATATTACAATCTTTAGAAGGTACTTCTGTAGAATCATTTGAAGGTAACGGAAGAAATGATACTGTAACAACTTTAATAGATAGTATTATAAAAACTGGAATTCAAAGAAGAGCAAGTGATATCCATATTGAGCCTATGAATAATAAAGTAAGAGTAAGGTATAGAGTAGATGGTGAACTGTTTACTGCAACAGATATAGATAAATCAAAGCAAAATCAGGTAATAGGAAGACTAAAAGCTATATCTAATATGCACCAAGAAAAACAAGAATCTCAAGATGGTAGAATATTACTTTATGATGATTATAATATACGTGTATCTTCACAGCCAAATGTTTATGGAGAAAAATTTGTTTTAAGACTTTTAAAAAAGAATGCACATATTAGAAATATTTTTGAATTAGGATATCCAGGAACTGAAGATGAGTTTAGAAAAAGTATAAATAAGAAAAATAGTATTACAATAGTAGCTGCACCAACCGGAGAAGGTAAAACAACAAGCTTATACAGTATTATAGATTATTTGAATAAACCACAAATAAATATTACAACAATTGAAGATCCAGTTGAAATTAGAATTGAAGGATTAAACCAAATAGAAATAGATGAAAATAAATCATCATTTTCAGGTTCTTTAAGAACAGTTTTAAGACAAGATCCTGATATTATATTAGTAGGAGAGATAAGAGATAAAGAAACAGGAGAAATAGCAATACAAGCTGGACAAACTGGACATTATGTTTTATCTACAATACATACAATAGATAGTATAGAAGTTATTACAAGATTGAGAAAAATGGGGCTTTCAGATTATGATATTGCAAGTACTTTAGCAACATCAATTTCACAAAGATTAGTCAGAAGGTTATGTCCAAAATGCAGAAAAGAAAGAGCTTATAATAGTGAAGAAAAGAAAATAATAGAAACTATAGGAAAAAGATATGGAGTAAACTTTGATTTATCTGGAAAAACTTTTGATGCAATTGGATGTAGTTATTGTAATGATACAGGATATTATGAGAGAATTGGAATTTTTGAAATTCTAAATCTAACAGATGAAATAAAAGAAGAAATTTTGAATGGAAAGTCAAGTATAGAAATAAGAAAAGAAGCATTAAAAAATAATTATAAACCATTAATAGTTGATGGAATAAACAAAGTTATTCAAGGTCATACAAATTTAGATGAAATTAATAATAAATTGTTAGTTTATTAAAATACATTAAGGAGGAAAATTATGAATTTAGATAAAATGATAGATGAAGCTATGAAAGTTGATGCTTCAGATGTTCACTTGATTTGTGGTAATAAACCAATGCTTAGAATTGCAAGAGACTTAGTTCCAATTAAAGGAAGCGAAGTTTTAACAGA
>CAZBMU010000080.1:0-5822 GCA_964493175.1 uncultured Clostridium sp. | reverse complement strand
CAAAACACAAAATAATTGATAATTTTCATAATGTTGAAATAATGTTATTACATGGTAATTATAAAACAAATACTAATATAATAGATAGTATTATAAAAGAAGCAAAAAATATGGGATATGAGTTTAAATCTTTAGATGAATTTGAAAAGTAAGAAAGGAACTGTAATGAAAAGAAAAAGGATAAAGTCTAATAATAGAATAGATAAAATTTTAGAAATGCCTAAAGAAGTATATTCAAATGTTCCTAAAATAATAATTACCGGATTTGAAGAAATGATTATTGAAAATTTTAAAGGAATATTAGAATATGAAGATTTTTTTGTTAGAATTAATACATTTATAGGTATTGTTAACATAAATGGCTATAATCTTAGTTTAGAAAATATGACAGACGATGACATTAAAGTACAAGGAAAAATAGAAAGTATAGAAATAGAAAGAGCCATAGATGATAATTAAAGGAGTATATAATGTTTATAAAAATACTATTAAGCTATTTTTTGGGATATGTAAGAATTTCTGTAGAAGGATATTATATAGAAAGATTTATTAATATATGTAAGACAGAAAACATTACAATTTGGAACTTAAAAAGAAATAAAGATATTATACTATTTTTAAATGTGCGAATACAAGAATTTAAAAAAATATGTAAAATTGCTAAAAAAACAAGATGCAAAATAAATATTAAAAGAAAAAGAGGAATACCTTTTTTAGTACATAGATATAAAAAAAGAAAAATATTTTTATTTTTATTAATTACTTTAATAATTACAATGATAATATCAACAAATTTTATATGGAATGTAGATATTATAGAAGAAAATGAAGAAAAAATAGAGAATTTAATAAATGATTTGGATGAATTAGGCTTAAAACAAGGAACTTTAAAATCAAAAATAAATACAAAAGAAATGATTAATAAAATAAGATTAAAAAGAAAAGATATAGCTTGGATTGGAATAGAGTTAAAAGGAACAAATGCAATTGTTAAGGTTGTAAAAGCAGAAGAAAAACCAGAAATTATAGATGAAAGCGAATATTGTAGTATTGTAGCAAATAAAACAGGTATTATAACAAAAATAAATGCTTTAACTCGGAACTGCAAATGTAAAAGTGGGAGATACAGTAAAAGTAGGTGATATTTTAATAAATGGATGGATGGAAGGAAAATTTACAGGAGTCAGATATGTTCACGCAAAAGGAGATATAGAAGCAAAAATATGGCATACAAAAAATAAAAAAATACTATATAACTTTACAGAAAAAATAAAAACAGGTAATGAAGAAAAAAAATATTCAATTAAAATCAATAATTTTCAAATAAATTTTTCAAAAAAGCTTTCAAAATTTAAAATTTATGATACAATAGAAACAGAAAATAAGATAAAAATATTTTCAGATTTTTATTTACCAATTTCATTTATAAAAACTACTAATTATGAATTAGAAGAAATAAACAAAAAATATAATTTAGAAGAAGCAAAAAATATAGGAATAGAAGAACTTCAAAAACAATTAAATGCAGAAATTGAAAATAAAGAAAAAATTGTAAACAAAAATGTTAACACTTATGAACGGAGAAGATGGGGTTGATATTTATGTTACATATGAAGTTCTAGAAAACATAGGGACTAATGAAAAAATTGTATTTTGAAAGAACGGAGTGAGATAAATGGAAGAAAAGAGCCTTAGGATAACAGGAGCAGACAAAACCTTTTTTAATAAAATAACAAAAACATTAACAAAAATATTAATACCTACAAAAATAGGAATTAATGGAATGTTAATTTCCAGAAAAAGAAATAATTTAATAAAGACATTTGAAAATTATAATAGTGATGATACATTAGAAAAAAAATATGATTCTGTTTATGAAACATATTTAGATTCTTTAGATAAATATGTTATGGACTCTATATATAAAAAAGTCAAAAATGGAACAGCATCTGAATTTGAAAAAAATGCAATGTCAAAATATTATGAAGTTACAAGCTTAAAAGAAAGTGAATATATAGAATATAAATATAGAAAACAAAAATATTTAATAGAACTAGATTATGAAGGAGTAAAATTAAGTCAAAAAGATAAATTAATTGAAAGATACCAAAAATTTTATATATCAAAAATGGATTCATTATATAAATCAATATTAAAAAATTATTCAATTAAAATTGCAGATACTATGAATACTTATGATAGCACAAAAGATTGGATATATACAAAAATATTTTATACACTTGAAGAATATATAAAAAATATATTATCTTTAAAAATAGAGATAGGATATGATGAAAATTTAAAAAGTATTGTTTCTGAATATGAAAAATATGAAACATATGCAGTTGGTAAATTAGACACAAAAGATACAATAGAAAAATATATGATTCTACTTGGAATAAGTAGAAAGCTATTTACACATAGTTTGCCACTTATTGTTGCAGAACAATGTTATGAAAAATTATTAAAAGATGCAAGGTCGTTAGTTCAAGATACTAAAATTGCAACTAAAAGGGAAAAAGCATATTCTATGCTAATTAGTCTAATAGAAAACTATAATGTAAAATTACTATCAACAAAAGTATATTGGGAATCGCCAAAAGATAGAGAACAATATAAAAAATTTTGGAGTACATATAAAGAAATAACAAAATTAAAAGAAACAGATTTTATTGAATATATAAAACAAAAAGAAATACTATTTATAAAAAATGATATTAAAAAACTAAATAATGAAAAAATAGATTATAGTAAACTTTTAACATATTATAAAAGAAAACTTGCAGACTATGGAGCAATAAGAACAATTAAAAACTCATGTAAATCTGATAAAAATTATATAAAAGTTAAGGAAGTATAATAAATGCTTGAAATCATTTATAATGAAGTTGAAGAAAACAAAAATATTGAACAATTAATAGAAAAAGTATTAACAAAATGCTTTAAAGAAGAAGGATTAGAAAATTCAAAATTATCAATTACTATTACATTAACAAATCCAGAAAATATAAAAGAAATTAACAAAAAATATAGAAACATAGATAAAGAAACAGATGTATTATCTTTTCCTATGTTTGAGAAAGAAGAATTAGATGAAATAATTAAAAATAAGAAATTTAAAAATGAAGATATTTTAGGAGATATAATTATATCTGTAGAAAAAGTACAAGAACAAGCAAAAGAATATGGGCATAGTTTTGAAAGAGAATTAAGTTATATGATAGTACACGGTTTTTATCACTTAATGGGTTATGACCATATAAAAGAAGAAGACAAAAAAATAATGAGACCTAAAGAAGAAAAAATTCTTAAAGATTTACAAATTATAAGAAAATAAAGGGGGATTACTATGGAAAAAGGTGGAGTAAAAGTTCTAATTACAATTTTAGTTGTACTAATAATTGCTGCTGGAGGTGTAGCAGCATATAAATTTTTAGGAAATAAAGAGGAGACAAGTACTGAAGAAGTTGCAGTAGAAGAAAAAGAAGAACCAGTTGTTGAAGAAAAAACTGTGCAAATATTTAAAGGAAACGATAGACCAATTGCTGTGATGATAGATAATCATAAAGACGCATGGCCACAAGTTGGATTGCAAAAAGCATATATGGTTTATGAAATTATTGTTGAAGGAAATGAAACAAGATTAATGGCGTTATTTAAAGGAGCTGATGTTGATAAAATAGGACCTGTTAGAAGTGCAAGACATTATTTTATTGACTATGCAATGGAAAATGATGCAATATATGTTCATTTTGGACAAAGCCCACAAGCCCAATCAGATTTAAAAAAATTTAGTATTAATGATATAAATGGAATAGCAGAAGATGGAAGCACATTTTGGCGCGTAAGAGAAAAAGCTGCGCCACATAATGCATTAACAAGTACAGAAAAACTTTTAAAATCAGCACAAAGCAAAAAATATAGAACAACTTCTTCTGAAAAAAGTGTATTAAATTATGTGACAGATGAAGTGAATTTAGAAGATGGAGAAGATGCTTTAAGTGTAACAGTACCACATTCTAAATTACAAACTGTAAAATATGTGTATAATAAAGAGACAAAAACTTATGCAAGATATGCAAGAGGAATAGCTCAAAATGATTGGATGACAGGTAATCCAATTACAACAAAAAATATAATTATAACATTATGTGATAATTATACTTTATCAGATAGTGAAAATAAAGGAAGACAAGGATTGTATAATATTGGTACATTTGATGGATATTATATAACAAATGGAAAAGCAATAAAAATTAAATGCATAAAAAATAGTAGAAATGAAAAAACTATATATCAAGATTTAAATGGAAATATTATTAATGTAAATGATGGCAATACATTTGTTAATATTTGCCCTAAAGCTACAGTTATTACATTAGAAGGAGATACAACAGTAACAAACCAATAAATGAAAGGATGTTCAAAAATGAATGTATATGATACAGCAAATAAACTAGCAGGAGAAATAAAAGAATCAGAAGAATATGCAAATTACAAAATGGCAAAGCAAGCATTAGATTTAAATACAGAACTAAAAATTAAAATGACTGAATTTGAAAAACAAAGATATGAAGTTCAAATTGAAATGATGCAATCAGGAAAACAAGATGAAGAAAAATACAAAAAAGTTCAAGAATTATATGCTGAACTGGTACAAAATGATGTAGCTAAAAACTTTTTTGAGGCAGAAACAAAATTTAATATACTTATTGCAGATGTTAATAAAATAATAGGTGAAGCAATAAAAGACGTTATGCAATAAGCATAATATATAAATATAAAACTTTTTAAGCCCTTGATGTCGCAATCTCCATATTAAAAAAGGCTTGTATGTCGATTGCTCCAATCGCACTCAGCTATGCTTCGTTTGGTCGCTTACGCGGGCTTTGAAAATTTTTATATTTATATATTTTTTAGAAGGAATAATATAATGGAATTTATTATAATAGCTATAATAACAATAGTTTTAACAATAATTTTAGGAATTGTATTTGAGTACAATATGAAAGAATTAAAACATATTGCAGATAATAAAGAATTAGATGGATTAGCACAAAAATATCCATCTAATTTTGATATTTGTAAATATTATTTGAAAAAATTAAACAATGAAAATGTAAAAATTGAAGAAGATGAAAATGGAGAAACTAGCTTATATATAGCTATTACAAATAAAATAATAATTGCAAACATTTCAAATACATATACAAGAATTCAAACAATAGCACATGAATGTTTACATTCTGTTCAAAATAGAAAACTATTAATATTTAATTTCATTTTTTCTAACATATATCTATTATATTTCACAATTATTTGTATACTAGCAATTTTACAATTATTACCTTATAAGATAATATTTTTAGTGGTATTGATATTGTTTAGTATGGTATATTGTATAGTTAGAATCTATTTGGAAAATGATGCAATGATAAAAGCAAGATACTTAGCAAAAGAATATTTAGAAGAAACTAAAATTTCAAATATAGAAGAAATTAATAAATTAGTAAAAGGCTTTGATTATATAAATTCTTTTGGAATAAAAGCAATGAATTTTAAATTCTTTTTTGATTGTATGGTTAAAGTTCTTATATTTTTAATTATTTGTATAATAAGATAAAAAAATCAGATTCAATCAATGGGGACGGGTTCAATTTGGTTGAGCCTTCCTTTCACTTTACTCCAGGGGGGATGTGCCCCTTATTTTTTTATTTAATCGTTCATTTCATTCAAAAAGAAATTATAAATTATTAGAATGCGCCTCTTTCATGCTCAAAATGTATTATATTATTTTGCATGTAATTACGAATGCGACTGGA
>CAZBMU010000079.1:0-5825 GCA_964493175.1 uncultured Clostridium sp. | reverse complement strand
ATATTGGATCTGGTAAAACTTCTCTTTTTGCTATATATCCTTTTCTTGGCACTATTCTTCCCTCCTAACTGCGTCTAAGCTTCGCATAACTGTGTTAACCTTCACTCACTCATTTTCGATGTACCTTATGTACTATCTCAAATTCGTTCGCTCGGTTGCCTTGTTCTGCTCGCTTATACTGTGTTATTATTATTTTTTTATTAATTTGAGATTTTAAATAAAATCTCTTAGGTACTCTGATAGGTTTTCCCTATCCGTATAGCGCTTATATAATCTATTCTAAATTTAAATGCCTTAAATATTAGTAAGCTTACAAGCACTATTCTTTAAATTAATTGCATATTATCTTACTATGCTAAAAATTGAATAAATTAGGTATATTGTGCGTTTTTGTGAATTAATCAAGACGAAGGTGTACGTGTGTACATCGAGGTTTGATTAATGAAACGAAAACGTGCAAGATGCCTGATTTAGTCGATTTTTTATTTTGGGCGTTTTGCTCCATACTTAGAACGCGCCTGCATTCTATCTTTTACACCTGCTGTATCTAATGTTCCTCTGATAATATGATATCTAACACCTGGAAGGTCTTTTACCCTACCACCTCTAATTAATACAACACTGTGTTCTTGTAAGTTATGTCCTATACCTGGGATATAAGATGTTACTTCATAACCATTTGAAAGTCTTACTCTGGCAACTTTTCTTAATGCTGAGTTTGGCTTTTTAGGTGTAACTGTTTTTACAACTGTACAAACTCCTCTTTTTTGTGGTGATCTACTATTTGTTAATTTTTTATTTTTTGAGTTCCACCCATGTTGAAGAGCTGGTGCAGCTACTTTCTTTTCACTAGTCTTTCTACCCTTTCTTACTAATTGGTTAATTGTTGGCACTTAAATTTCACCTCCTATTTTTGATTTTTTGCTTGTAATATTTTTGTAATATTTACTCTAAAAACATACGGATTTGCATATTTCAAGCAATTTATATTAACGTATAATATTCTAACATATTTAATTAAACAAGTCAATAAAAAACTTGGAATTTCTTCCAAGTTTTTTATTTATATTTAACTTTCTATTGATTTTCTTCTTTAATTTCTTTTTCACTTGCCATTCTTAAAAGTTTTCCGAAATCTTCTATTCCTTTAGGAATATTTATAATTTTTGGCTTATTATTAACTAAATCTTCTAGTGTTTGTTCTTCATTGGTTTTCTTCCATATCTTTGTTTTAAACCAATTTATTATTTTTGATAATACAGGATATTTTTGTTGAAATGTTGAAATCTCTAATAATGCTTTTTCTTCTTCAATATCGCTTTTTATTTCATTTTCAAATCTAATTACATTATAAATTTCTTCATCAGGATTAAATTCTTTATTTTGTGTATTTCTGTCTAATTTAATATTGTTTATATTTTTTCCATCTAATAGACCTCTTATTGCCTCATTACACATTGATGCTTTAATACCTAATTCATAATTTATCTTTGCTAATTCTTCATTTGTTTTATTAGCATATTCTGAATTAGTATTTTTAATATTTAAAGGGTTGTATTTGTTTATAATTTCTCTTTTTACTTGTTTTATCTGTTCTTTTACTTGATTTTTAATTTCAAATATTTTTTCAACCTTAGGCATATTTTCTTTAATCTTTTTTAATTTTTTTCCATCAAGATTTTTTAGATATTCTTTATCTTTTCCATCTATTTTTTTGTTTAATTCTTCTCTTTCATCTACTTCTTCAACTGTCATTAAACCTAATGAAATTTTTTTATCAATTTCATTTATTCTATTATATGCCCATTCATCTTGAATTTGTTCTTCTAATTTTCCATTTTTTAAGATTTCGTATTTTTTTTCAACCCTCATTTTAATTCTCCTTAGTAAACTTTATATTACTATTTATCTATCTAATTCTTTTCTTGTTTTTTTAGCTTCTTTTAATCCTTCTGTTTCCATTTGATTTGCAATATCTTTCACAATATCATATTTTAAACTATTTTTAAAATCTTGTTTTTCTTCATCTCCAGCAGTAGGTGGAGTTGTTCCTTCTGGTCCATCTATAACTGGTTCTGGTATTGCTGGTTGTTTTCTCTTTTTGTTCCAGTTCTTAAATCTTTGTATAAATTGATACCATTTTGGTTTAACTTCAGGCTCTGGTTCTGGTTCAGGTGTTGAATGTGTTGATGTTACAGGTGTAGTAAATCCTGTACGTGCATTTGGTGAGTTTGTTGGTACTGTATGTCTAACAGCAGCTACTTGATAATCTTTTATTGATTTATCATAACCTTTAATTTGTCTATCTATTCCTTTAATATTTAAATTTTTATTTAAAGTTTCCTCAAATTCAATTTCACCAGAATTATTTAAAATATAGTCTTTATTAACTATTTCATCAATATCTTCTTCTTTAATATTTATTTTATTATTTGTAATATAAGTCATTAATGATATTTTATTATTATTTGCTCTATCTTTGGCTTGTGGAAGCAAAGTATTCATTATTTCATATGCTCTTGTTGGATTTGAATAAGTAGGAACACCAGATGGAACATCAACTTTTAAATTTTCAAGTTCAGTTTCTAAATCTTTAACTTCTTTTTTGGCTGACATAATTCCTTTTAAGTTGTTTCCTAAAGCTGGATGTTCTTCAACTAATTTTTTTATATTCATCATTCTGCTTTTTTTCTCTATAAGTTCTTCTCTTTCTTTTTCAATAGCAGATAATTTCCTATTATATTTTTTTGTTAACACTTCATTAAGATGTTCTTTCATTTCTGGGTTTTCTTTTATTGTTTTAACCCTTTCGTCTATTTTTCCTTTTAATTCTATTGCTACATCTCTTTTTTCTATTGCTTCTTTTTTTATTTTCTTAAGTTCATTGTTAATTTTTTCAATTTCCTCTTTTGCTGTTTTTTCAGCTGATTCATCTTTATTTCTTTTAGCTTCAATTACTTTTGCTTGCCAAATTATTTTATCATCTGCTAAATCATTTACTTTGGTACTAAGTGTTATAATTTCATTACGTGCTGTTTCAAATTCATTTTTAAATTTAACATACTCTTCGTTAATTTTTTCTAAATCCATTTTAATCCTCCTTTTATTTTAAGAATTTAGTGCTTCATCGCAAGTTTCTAATATATTGTCTAATTTACCTAATAAATCTTCTACCTCAACTTTTAATTCAGCAATTTCATCTATTGTTAAATTTTGTAATGTTTCTTCAGATATATTTAACTTATTTTCTTCCATAAGTAATATCTCCTTTCTTTTCTATAGTACATTATACAATTTTTATTTTACCATAATTTGCATTTTTCATCAATAGTTTTATGTAAATTTGTTTTATTTTTAACAAAAATGTTATATTTTTGTAATATTTGTAATATAAAAAGATGGCATTTGCCATCTTTAAAAATTTTCTAAACTTCTCTTAGCTAATTTCATATATCTTTCTTTTTTATCTCTTATTTTCTTTCCATTTAATTCTGGCAAAATACCAAAATTTGCATTCATAGGTTGAAATTTCTCATTTAGAGTTGAAATATATTTTGAAAGTGCTCCAATTATTGTATTCTCTGAAAACATAATTTTTTCTTTGTTATAAAATTTTTGTATAGCATTTAATGCTGCAACCATTCCAGATGAAATAGATTCAACATAACCTTCTACACCTGTAATTTGACCCGCAAAAAATATATTATTATTTGTTTTTAAATTATAAGTTTCATCTAAAAGTTTCGTTGAATTTATATATGTGTTTTTATGCATAACACCATATTTTATAAATTCTGCATTTTGTAGCCCTGGAATTTTACTAAACACTCTTTTTTGCTCTCCAAATTTTAAATTTGTTTGGAATCCTACAAAATTATATAAGCTTGCTTGTTTATTATCTTGTCTTAGTTGAACAAGTGCATAAGGTCTTTTTCCAGTTCTAGGGTCATCAAACCCAACTGGTTTTAAAGGTCCAAATCTTAATGTATCTGTTCCTCTCTTAGCCATTATCTCGATAGGCATACATCCTTCAAATATTTCTCCTTTTTCAAAGTCATGTAATGTTACAACTTCCGCTTCTATAAGTTTATTCCAAAAATCTTCATATTCTTCTTTGTTCATTGGCAAATTAATATAGCTTTGCTCTTCTATATCTTGTTTTTTTAATCTTAATTTCCATTGCTCAATTGTTTCATCCTTTTTCTTTTCTTGGGTATATCTATCACCATAAAAGGCAACATTAAAATCAATCGAATCTTTTAAAACAATTGGAGCAGCTGCATCATAAAAATACAATTTATCATTCCCGGTTAATTTTGCAATTTGTTTTGCTAAACCATCAGAAGTTAGAGGTCCTGTAGCAATAATTACAATTCCATTTTTGGCTAATTCTTCAACATTTGTTATTTCTTCATTAATAATTTCTATTAGAGGATTTTTTTGTAATTCATCTGTCACTTTTTGTGAAAAAATATCTCTATCAACAGCTAAAGCTTGCCCTGCAGGTACACTAGTTTCATCAGCAATTTTAATAAGCAATGAATCTAATCTTCTAAGTTCTTCTTTTAGTAAACCACATGCATTTGTTAATAAATTTGATTTAAAAGAATTACTACAAACAATTTCAGCTAAATTTTTATTAGAATGTGCAGGCGAAAATTTAACAGGTTTCATCTCATATAATTTAACTTTAATTCCACTTTTAGCAATTTGATAAGCAGCTTCAGAACCTGCTAACCCCCCGCCTATAACTGTAATATAATCTTTCATTATCTTTCTTGATCTTCTTCCTCTCTTTTGGTTTTTATTTGCTCTTCTTCTCTATATTCTTCCCATGATTTTGTATCTTTATCATTATTATGTTTTTCCTCTAAAAGTTTGTATTTTACCATTTCTAATTCTTTTAGAAAATAATTATATTGTTCTTCATCATACTCCATAGAATGTACTTTCATAATATGATATTTATCAACAATTTTTTCTATCAAGTTTTTTAATTCTATATAATCTATCGGTTTTGATGAAGCTTTTATAATATCAAACTTATCTATATATTGTTCTATCTCCTCTTTTAAAGATTTTTCCCATCTTTCATCTTCATTGCTTTCCCATTTGTTCATCCAATCTCTTGCCATTTTTAATTCTCCTTTCAATTTTTATTTAAAGAGTGCCACCTATTTCTTATTCAAATAATTTCAATATTTCATCTTTTGATAATTTGTTAATAAATTTGGTTTTTGTATCTAACATATTATCTGCTAATTTTGCTTTCTTTTCTTGTAATTCATATATTTTTTCTTCTATAGAATTTTTTGTTATTAGCTTATATACTTGAACATTATTTTTTTGTCCTATTCTATAAGCCCTATCTGTTGCTTGATTTTCTGTAGATATGTTCCACCAAGGGTCATAATGTATTACCATGTCAGCTCCTGTTAAGTTTAGCCCTGTTCCTCCTGCTTTTAATGATATTAAAAATACCTTTATTTCTGGTTTTTCATTAAATTCATCTACTAATTTCAACCTTTCATTTACCTTAGTAGCCCCTGTAAGTTTTGAATATTTGATATTTCTTAATTTTAGTTCTTTTTCTATATAATCAAACATTGAGGTATATCCTGAAAACAATAATATCTTATGTCCAGAATTTGTTGCATCTTCTACAATCTCCATGCATTGTTCTAATTTGCTACTTCCCTCTCAAATCCGAAGTCATGGAGATGTGCCACCGGGAGTCAGCCAGATTTCTTACCTGTTTTCCTTGCTTTTCAGCATACTGCACCGTTTTATACGCTCCACCGCTTTTATGCTGAATACAGCAAACG
>CAZBMU010000078.1:0-5841 GCA_964493175.1 uncultured Clostridium sp. | reverse complement strand
GATTCGCAGCGTTGGCTGTGGCAGTGTTGGCTGTGGTAGCAAAGAATTATTTGAAACTCCTCTAAAATCTCTAACTCTTGGAAGTGCTACATTAAATAATTTGTATGCAAAATCATACATTTTACCAGATCTTAATGTAACCTTGCATCCAATATTTACACCCTCTCTTAATTTAAATGCCGCTATTGACTTTTTAGCTTTTGTTACTACTGGTCTTTGACCTGTAATTTGTGTTAAGTCATTCATAGCATTATCTAAAACTTTAGGATTTTCTTTTAAATCTCCTAAACCAATATTTATAACTATTTTATCAAGTTTTGGAACTTGCATAACTGATTTGTAATTAAATTTTTTCATTAATGCTGGGATTACTTCTTTTTGATATTGTTCTTTAAGTTTTTCCATTTTTTATTAATCCTCCTTCCTTATTTTAATTTTGCGCCGCATTTTTTACAAACACGAACTTTTTCGTCTTTTTCCATGCTATATCCAATTTTTGTTGTTTTTCCACATTTAGGACATACAACATTTACTTTTGATGATGGAATAGCAACCTCTATTGGTATAATACCACTCTCTTCGCCTTGTTTTCTTGCTTTAACATGTTTTTTCCTAACATTAACATCTTTAACAATGACTTTATTTTGTTTTGGTATTACTTCTAAAACTTCACCTGTTTTACCCTTATCATTTCCAGATAAAACTTGAACATTGTCTCCTTTTTTAATTCTCATTTTTATTTTTCACCTCTTCTTTTTTCGGTAATTAACTTATTAATTAAAATAAATCAAAAGTGATAAGATTTGCATTTTGGATTAGTCAGGGCAGGTTGAAGGCGTACTCATGTACGTCGAAATCTGAACTGAATAAACAAAATGTAAAGATTATTGCTTTTCATTTATTTTAAAGAACTTCAGGGGCAAGTGAAAGAATTTTCATATAATCTTTCTCCCTTAATTCTCTTGCAACTGGTCCAAATATACGAGTTCCTCTTGGTGTTCCATCTTCTCTAATTATTACAGCTGCATTTTCATCAAATCTTATATATGAACCATCTGGTCTTTTTAATCCTTTTTTAGATCTAACTATAACTGCTTTTACAACATCACCTTTTTTAACAACTCCTCCTGGTGTTGCTGATTTAACTGAAGCAACTATTATATCACCTATGTTAGATGTTTTTCTATATGAACCACCTAAACATCTAATACACATAATTTCTTTAGCTCCGGTGTTGTCTGCAACTTTAAGTCTTGATTGTTGTTGTATCATAACTGATATCTCCTTTCATTTATTTTGTAATAGATTTCTCTACAACCTCAACTACTCTCCATCTTTTATCTTTAGAAAGTGGTCTTGTTTCCATTACTTTAACTTTATCTCCAATTTGACAAGTATTTTCTTCATCGTGAGCTTTTAATTTATATGTTCTTTTTACAGTTTTTCCATAAACTTTATGGCTAACACTTGTTTCTACAGCTACTACAACTGTTTTATCCATTTTGTTAGATGTTACTGTACCTATCATAACTTTACGAAGATTTCTTTCTTCCATTTATGAATCCTCCTTTAACTATTTTTTAGCTTGTTCTATCTTTCTTTCTGTTAATACTGTATTTATTTTAGCTATATCTTTCTTAACTTCTTTTATTTTCATTGGGTTATCTAACCCATTTGTAGCTAAACTAAATTTCAATTTAAATAATTCTGTTTTTAGTTCACCTAATTCTTTTTCTAAATCTGGTGAAGACATTTCTCTAATTTTATTTATCTTCATCATTTTCACCTACCTTTTCAGTTTCTCTTACTACGAATTTTGTTTTATTAGGTAGTTTATTCATAGCTAAACGTAAAGCTTCTCTTGCAGTTTCTTCAGAAACTCCTGCTATTTCAAACATAACTCTTCCTGGCTTTACAACTGCTACCCAGTATTCTGGAGCTCCTTTTCCTTTTCCCATACGAGTTCCTATAGGTTTTGCAGTAATTGGTTTGTCTGGGAATATTTTAATCCAAACTTTACCACCTCTTTTAATATAACGTGTCATAGCAATTCTGGCTGCTTCAATTTGATTTCCTGTAATTAAAGCTCCTGTTACAGCTTGAATTCCATATTCTCCATCTGTAACTTTATTTCCTCTTGTTGCTTTTCCTCTCATTCTACCTTTTTGTACTTTTCTATGTTTAGTTCTTTTTGGCATTAATGGCATTATGCTTCTCCTCCTTCCAATTTCTTTTCTGGAAGAACCTCTCCTTTATAAATCCAAACTTTAACACCTATTTTTCCATAAGTTGTATCTGCTTCAGCAAATCCATAATCTATATCTGCTCTTAAAGTTTGCAAAGGAATATTTCCTTCTTTATAGAATTCAGTTCTAGCCATATCAGCTCCACCTAATCTACCAGAAACCGCAGTTTTTATTCCAAGAGCTCCTGCTTTTAATGATTTTTGCATACATTGTTTCATAGCTCTTCTAAATGAAATTCTTCTTTCTAGTTGTCCTGCAATATTTTCTGCAACTAGTTGAGCATCTGTATCAATATTTTTAACTTCTACAATATTTAAATTAATATCTTTTTTTACTAATTTTGCAAGTTCAGCTTTAATGTTTTCAACTTCTGCTCCACCTTTTCCAATTACTATTCCAGGTTTTGAAGCATGTAAATTTACTTTAACCATTTTAGCTGTTCTTTCTATTTCTATTTTTGAAATTCCAGCTTGATATAATTTTTTCTTTAAAAACTTACGAATTTTTTGATCTTCTACTAAATAGTCTGAAAAGTTTTTAGAATCTGCATACCATTTAGAATTCCAGTCTTTAATTATTCCAACTCTAACACCTGTTGGATGTACTTTTTGTCCCATATTTTTTTATGCCTCCTTTTCTCTTAACACTATTGTTATATGACTTGTTCTTTTTCTAATTCTAACCGCTGAACCTTTTGCAGCAGGTCTTATTCTTTTTAGAGTTGGACCTTGGTTTGCATATATTTCAGCAACATATAAATTTTCATGTTTCATATTATGATTATTTTCAGCATTTGCAATTGCTGATTTTAATAATTTTTCTATTATTTCTGATGATGCTTTTGGTGTAAATTTTACTATTGCTAAAGCTTCATCAATATCTTTTCCTCTAATTAAGTCAGCTACAATTTTTACTTTTCTTGCTGATATTCTAGAATATTTAAGAGTTGCTTTAGCTTCGTTTAATACTGCTATTTCTTGCTCTTGCACTACCATCTACCTCCTTAATTTTATTTTTTAGTTGCTTTGTCTCCTGCATGACCTCTATATGTTCTTGTAGGAGCAAATTCACCTAATTTATGACCTATCATTTCTTCTGCTATATATATTGGAACATGTTTTCTTCCATCATGTACAGCAATTGTATGACCAACCATTTGTGGATATATTGTTGAAGCTCTTGACCATGTTTTTAAAACTTCTTTATTTCCAGTTTCATTCATAGCTTCTACTCTTTTTAATAGTTTTTCATCTACAAAAGGTTTTTTCTTACTTGATCTTGACATATTTTAAGTTCTCCTTTCTATTTTCTTCTCTTAACAATAAACTTATTAGATTGTTTATTTTTATTTCTTGTTTTATATCCAAGTGCTGGTTTACCCCAAGGTGTTAATGGTCCAGCGTGTCCTATTGGTGCTCTACCTTCACCACCACCATGTGGGTGATCTACTGGGTTCATAACAGAACCTCTAACTGTTGGTCTAATTCCCATATGTCTTTTTCTACCAGCTTTACCTATTTTAACATTTTCGTGGTCACTGTTTCCAATAACTCCAATTGTAGCTCTACAATTTGTTAAAATTAATCTCATTTCTCCTGATGGAAGTCTTACATGTGCATATTTTCCTTCTTTAGCCATTAATTGTGCACTTTGTCCAGCAGCTTTAACTAATTTTCCACCTTGTTTTGGATTTAATTCTATATTGTGGATTAATGTACCAACAGGAATAGAGCTTATTGGCATTGCGTTTCCTGGTTTAATATCAACTGATTCTCCAGATATTACTTTATCTCCATCTTTTAATCCTTGTGGAGCTAAAATATATGCTCTTTCTCCATCTGTATATTCTATTAATGCGATATTTGCGCTTCTGTTTGGATCATATTCAATTCCAATTACAGTTGCTTCTATATCATCTTTTTGTCTTTTAAAATCTATTATTCTATATTTTTGTCTGTTTCCACCACCTTGATGTCTTACTGTTATTCTTCCATAAGCGTTTCTACCTGCATTTTTCTTCTTTTTAGCAAGTAATGATTTTTCAGGAGTTTTTTTAGTAATCTCTGCAAAATCTGAAACCGTCATATTTCTTCTTGATGGTGTATATGCTTTAAAATGTTTCATTCCCATTTTAATTCTCTCCTTTATATTTATTTTCCGAGTTATCTCTCGATATTATTTTATTATCTTGATATTTTTTAAAAAAATTACTTGTTTCATTCATAAGATCTTCACAAAAAGCTTTTATATCTTCTTTCTGTTTTGGATTTCTTTTTATTTCGTATTCTGCATCAATCAAGATCGAATGTATTGTTTCTTGAATTTTCTTATTTGCACTTTCTTTAAATTTATCCATAATTAAGCTCCCATGAACTCATCAATAGAGTCTTTATATTTTTTGTTAACCTTAACTTCTTTTCCACCTTTTCCAAGATATGTTGAATCTTGTGGGTCTGTATCAATAGTAACTATTGCTTTTTTCCAATCTGATGTTTTCCCTGTGTGGTATCCAACTCTTTTTGTTTTTCCTCCTACAGTCATTGTGTTTACTTTTAAAACTTTAACTTCAAATAATTTTTCAACAGCTTTTGCTATTTCAATTTTTGTAGCTTTTTTATTTACTCTGAAAGTGTATTTACCTTCTTGTAATTCGTCATTACTCTTTTCAGTAACAACTGGTGCAATTATTATTTCTTCTGGTTTCATTTATGCATACACCTCCTCTAATTTTTTAACAGTATCAACTGGTAAAATTAGATTTTTGTATTTTAATAAATCAAATACATTTATGTTATTAGCTGAAATTGTTTTAACTCCTTCAATGTTTCTAGCTGACATTATTACATTTTTGTTTGTTTCTGGAAGGATTATTAATGTTTTTCCTTCAACTTTTAAACTGCTTAATGTTTGTACCATTGATTTTGTTTTAATTTCTTTTAATTCTAATTTATCAACAACTGTTAATTCTTTTTCTAATACTTTAGAACTTAATACAGATTTAATTGCTAAACGTTTTTCTTTCTTATTAACTGAATATTTGTATGAACGAGGTTTTGGTCCTAATGCTATTCCACCTTTTATCCATTGTGGTGCTCTTATTGACCCTTGTCTTGCTCTACCTGTTCCTTTTTGTCTCCATGGTTTTTTACCACCACCTGAAACTTCTGCTCTTGTTTTTGTGCTTTGTGTTCCTTGTCTTTGATTAGCTAAATAATTAACAAGTACACTATGTACTATTGTTTCATTTGGTTCAATACCAAATACTGTATCCGCTAATTCTATATCGTTAACTTTTTTTCCTTTCATATCATATACGTCTATTTTTGGCATTTCAATATTCCTCCTTCCATCTATTTAGTAGCCTTTATAGCTGATTTTACTTTTAAGATAGCTCCTTTTGGTCCTGGTACACTACCTTTTATTAATAATACATTTTTATCCATATCTACTCTTACAATATCCAAATTTTGTATTGTAACTGTAGTTCTTCCCATATGTCCTGGTAGCTTTTTACCTTTAAATACTCTACCTGGTGTTGATGTTGATCCCATTGAACCTGGTCTTCTATGATACATTGAACCATGTCCCATTGGTC
>CAZBMU010000077.1:0-5970 GCA_964493175.1 uncultured Clostridium sp. | reverse complement strand
ATAAATTATGAAATAAAATTAAAAATGACAGGAAAAGTAAATGCACAAGATAAAATTTATGACTATATGTCAATAAATTTAAAAGATTATTTACCAGAAGAAGTTGACCCCGTAAGTGTAACATATTTTGAAACTGACCTTTCAGAAGAAGGTGAATATGTTAAAGGAGAAGAAGTTACAGAAGAGATAGACACAATTTTATATGATGAAAATGACAATAGACTTCCTGATATAGATTTAAAAATGTTAATACCATATCAAGAGGAAGTAACTGTAAAATTAAAAGCAACTGCAGGATATGTTGATGAAAAAACAAAAGTATCAAACAGCACAACAGCATCAAGTGCAACATCATTAAATGATAATGAAAATGTAGTACTTGCAGCATCTAATGTTGTAACACATACAATTTTACCAGCTGATGCAGAAGAAGAAAATCCAAATAATCCATCAAATCCAAATAATCCATCAAATCCAAATCGTGGAGGAAATGGTGAAAGTAATCCAGATGGAACATATTCAATTTCAGGTATTGCATGGAATGATGAAAATGGAGATGGAGCAAGAAATGCTTCTGAAGACTTAATTGGTGGAATGGAAACAATACTTGTTAACTCAGAAACAGGAGAAACAAAATCTACAAATACAAGTAGTAATGGAACATATACATTCTCAGAAGTAAAAACAGGAAAATATATTGTTGTATTTAAATATGATACTAATAAATATCATGTAACAGAATATCAAAAGGCTGGAATAGATTCTAGTTCAAATTCTAAAGCTATACAAAAAACAATTACATTACAAGGAAATGAACAAACAGTTGGAGCTACAGACATAATTAACGTAAATTCAAACATATCAAACATAAATATAGGTTTAGCAGAAAATAAAATATTTGATTTAAAATTAGATAAATATATAACTAAAGTTACAGTTCAAACACAAAATGGTACAAGACAACTAAACTATGATAATCAAAAATTAGCAAAAACAGAAATAAGAGCAAAGGAAATTGAAGGAGCTTTAGTAATAGTAGAATACAAAATAGTTGTAACAAATGAGGGAGAAGTATCAGGAAGAATAAATAAAATTGTTGATTATTTACCACAAGAATTAACATTCTCTTCAGAATTAAACAAATCATGGGCACAGGGAACAGATGGATCATTAATAAACAATAGTTTAGCTAATAAAGAATTAAGACCTGGAGAAAGTGTAACATTAACATTAGTAGCAACTAAAAAGATGACTTTAAATTCAACAGGAACATTTACAAATGGTGCAGAATTATCAGATGTAACTAATACATCAAATATAAAAGATAGAGATTCAACACCAGGAAATAAAGCTCAAAATGAGGATGATTACTCAAAAGCAGATTTAATAGTATCAGTAAGTACAGGTGCTGTATGGTACATTTCAATAGCAATAATAACAGTAATTGCTTTAGCAGTATTTGCAGTTTTATGTATTAAGTTTAATTTATTAGATAAAATAAATATCAAAAAAGCAAGTATGTTTATAGTAGTTAGTTTATTGTTATTTGCTCAAAGTTTCTCTTCAGTAGAGGCTAAAACACAATATTTCCGTTGGCAAAATTGGGGACCAAGAAGAAATATATATGGAAGTATAAGTTTTTCAACATCTTCTTGGGAAGATTTAGACAATGGTACTTGTGTTGATGCAGGAGTATGGGCACATACAGGAGAGTTTACTAGATTAGAAGCTGAACAATTTTGGCAAAATCTTAATTGGAAATTAGTATCTGAAAAGAAAAAGAATAAAGTTAAAGTAAAAATAGAAAAAGGCAATGAAGATAATACAGTAGCTATAGTAACAAAAGGAACAAACTATATAATTGGACCATTTACAATTAATAATAAATCAGATAATGAAGGATACGAATTTAAACTATATGATAAAAAGAAAAATGTTTTAGATGGAGTTAAAACATGTGATGTAAATGGAAAAAAAGTTACTGTAAAAGGCTCAGCTACATTTTATATAAAAGTTCCTATAGCAAATTGTACAGAAGGTTTAAAAAGATTAAAAGTTATTGCTAGAAGAACAGAAGAAGGAGTAGAAGTATATAAAGGAAAAGGAAATCCTTTATACCAATATAGTTCTTCTCAAAAAGTAAGAGCTAGATTTACAGAAATGACAGGTGAAAAAGAAGTTCCATGGACAGCTAAAGGAAAAGCAAGCTTATCATGGAAATTATCAGCAGGAATAGGAAATCTAGAAGTAATAAAAACATTACCAAATGGTACAGAATTAAAGATTCCAGGAGTAGAATTTATTGTTAAAAATAAAGAAAATGAATATGTAGTAGCATCTGGTTCAAATGGTGCATATAAAGCTGTAGATTATGAAGATGAAGAATCAGAAGCAACAATATTTAAAACAGATGGTAATGGTAAATTTAAAATTGACGATTTAATTATAGGAGATTATACAGCTATTGAAAAAACTATGCCAGATAGTCATTTTGCTTTAGATAATAGTGGTAGAACAACAACAGTTCATTTAAATACAGATAATAGTTCATATGACCAAATAAAATACCCTAATAAACAAATAAGAGTTGATTTATCAGGATTTGTATGGGAAGATATTCAATCAGGTAAACAATCTAATAGAAATGACTTATGGAAGATAAGTGAAACTGACAACGCAGATGGAAGACTTGGAGGAATAGCAGTAAGATTAAAAGATAGCAGAACTGGAAATATAGTTAAAAACGAAAATGGAATTGAATTTAAAACAACAACTTCAAATGATGGAACATATAAATTTATAAATATTCCAATGTATGATGGTAACACATATGTATTAGACAAATACTATGTAGAATTTGAATATAATGGAATTGTATATCAAAATGTTAACCCACATCCAGAAAACTATGAAAAAGGTTCAAAATCAACAGAAAAATCTAGAGATGACTTTAATAATGGATTTGCTAAAATAGAGGCAAAAGCTGGAACAAATGGCAAAACAAGTAGTGCACTTGATGCAAACGGAAATGAAAAGCATACTATTGGTTATATTGAAGAAGGATTTAATCAAGAAGAACAATATAATACAATAAAACCAAATCTTAATGTTAGTGATTACAATATTACAGCAAATACACTTAATGTAAGTGGATATAGTATAACATCTAACTTTAAAGAAGGAGATACTGAAATAAAATATGTAAATCTTGGATTATATAAAAGAACACAACCTGACCTTTCTTTAATAAAAGATATAGACAAAGTTAAACTTTCTGTTAATGGATATAATCACGTTTATAATTATCCAAAAACACCTATAAAGCAAACAGGTTCAAGTGAAGATGGAAATGACTTTAATGTTGGAGTATCATTTGTATCAAAACGTGGAAAAGATCCATACACACAACCTATTTACAGATCAGACTTAAACTATAAAACAGAAGATGGAAAAAATGAATTAGAAGTATTTATTACATACAAAATAAGAATTGTTAATGAAGGAACAGGATTATCACAAAAAGTATATCAAATAGCAGATTACTATGATTCAAAATTCAAATCTGATGATGATAGTATAAGTAAACCAATAATAGGAACACAACTAAATAATTCAAATGGACAAGTAGAAAATCCTTTAAACTTAACTTATGATGAGCAAGGAGTAGTTGGAGATAAATACAAATTAATAATTAATACAGAAAATATTGGAAACATAGAATCAAACAAATCAGCAGATATATATGTACAATTCCAATTCAGTAGAGATGCAGTTGTAAAAGCATTTGGTGAACAAGATGAATCACGTGAATATAATAATATTGCAGAAATAATTTCATATTCTACACATAAAGATGGTAAAGTATATGCAGGTATTGATCAAGATTCAAGACCTGGAGATACAGACCCAAGTGAGGAAACTACATGGCAAGATGATACAGACAAGAGTTATGGAATAAAACTAAAATATGCTGATGAAGAAAGAAAAGTAAGTGGTATAGTATTCTTAGATGATATATTAAAACCTAATGGATATACTGGAGAAACAAATGAAACAATGACAGGATATGAAAGAGTTGGAGATGGAATATACCAAGAAGGCAAAGAACAAGGAATTGAAAAAGTTAAAGTACAATTAGTAGAAGTTGACTCAGATGGAAAAGTAGTAAAAGTAGTAAAAATCAAAAATAAAGATGGACAAGAAGTTGACTATGTTGAAACAGATAAAGATGGTAATTATGAATTTAGTCAATTTGTAGCTGGAGACTATAGAATACAATACATTTGGGGAGACGAAACATATACAGTACAAGATTATAAAGCAACAAAATATCATACAGAAAGAAAAGAAGGAACTTGGTATAGAGATGATACTGAAAGATATTCAGATGCAAAAGATGATTGGGAAACAAGAACTAAAATAGACAAGGGCGAAAAAATAGATAAAATGACATCTACAACAGAAACAATGAATATTGGTATTGAAATAAAAGATGTTAAAAACGATCCAAATGAAACAGGTGACGAATTTAAACCTGGTAACTATAATGTAGATAAAGTTGACTTTGGTTTAGTAGAAAGACCAAGACAAAAAATTGATATAACAAAAAGAGTAAAAACATTTAAAGTAACATTAGCGAATGGACAAGTAATAGTAGATGCAACTGTAGAAGAAAAGAAAGATGCATCAGGAAATATAACATATGAATTAACTGGTGAAAGACAACATGTAACATATATACCACCATCAGAAAAATCAACTCCAAGTTATGGACAAATAAAATTAGAGTTAGACAGTGAATTAATACAAGGAGCTAAAGTTCAAATTGGATATGAGATTAAAGTCCAAAACAACAGTGAGTTAGATTATAAGAATGAAAACTATTATACATATTTAACAGGGCAAAATGAGGATGATTTAGTTAAAATTATAACAACAGGTGTATATGATTACTTAGATTCAACAATGACACTTGATAATGAAAAAGATAATAGTGAATGGACAATGGTATCTACAGAAACATATAATAATACTTATACAACTCCAACTATTGTAGAAGAATACTTTAATAAAGGAAAAACAATTGAAACAGCTGAAGATGGAACTACAAAAGAAATATATAAATGGGAAATGTTAACAACAACTTACCAAGAAATATTTACAGAGTGGAGTGTTTTAAAAACTGAAACAAGAAATGCTAAATTAAACAATAAAACGATATTAGAAGCAATAGCATTAGAAGGAAAAGAATTAAGACCAGGTCAATTTGTATCTTCAGACTTATATGCTTCTAAAGTATTAGCTAATAATGATGATATTAATTTAAATAATGATGCAGAAATAACAGAGGAAAAAACTACAGGCGATTATGGAAGACTAGTAACACCATATTATTCAAAATTATATGACAATGGAGAAGAAATTATAGTAACTCCACCTACAGGTGAAGAAAGAAACTATTTACCATATATTATAATTGGTATATCTGCATTAGCAGTTTTAGGAGTAGGAATTGTTATAATTAAAAAAGCAGCAATAGGAAATAATAAAAGTACTGAAAATAATGAAAAAGAAGACTAAATCTTAACTCTATAGAGAAAAGGCTTATCTGAAAAATCAGGTAAGTCTTTTTTTGAGGGATTTGGGGACGGTCCTTTTTTCCCTCTTTTTGGGGATTAGGGGACACTCCTTGACAAGTATGCTCAGGGTGATGTACCCTTATTTTTTTCTTTAAATATTCAAAAAATAATAAATATATAAATATAAAAAATATTAAGTCCTTGGTGTCGCAATCTCCATATTTTATAAAACTAGTATGTCGATTGCTCCAATCGCACTCAGCTAAAGCTTCGTTTGGTCGCTTACGCGGACTTATCTATTTTTTATATTTATATATTTTTTACTATAGTTAATCATAAAGAAAAAAATAAGGGTACATCACCCTGAGCATACTTGTCAAGGAGTGTCCCC
>CAZBMU010000076.1:0-5980 GCA_964493175.1 uncultured Clostridium sp. | reverse complement strand
ACAGCTTGGAGAGCATAGGTAATATAGGTATAAAGAATAGATTAAAATAAAAATATAACATTGCACAAAATAAAAGTTTCCAGGAATTAGAATGTTGAGTTTTCAATGGTTTAATGAAATTTAATTAAACAAAATATAGTTTAAGAATAAAAAATTTGATAAAAGTATTGTTACTTTTGTTCGTATGTGATAAAATATATACGAACGGAGGTAACAAGAATGAGTGACGAAGAAAAAATTTTAGAAGTGATTAAAATAAATGGTGGATTGATTAAGACATCTGATATAACATCAAAGAATATCAATAAAATGGCATTGGTTAGACTAATGAAAAAAGGCATTATTGATAGAATTGAACGCGGTTTATATATTGATTCTACTAAAATTGAAGATTCATATTATGTATTTCAATATAAATGTCCTAAAGCAATCTTTTCTCATGAGACTGCGTTGTATTTTCATGATTTAACAGATAGAACGCCAATAGAATTTATGGTTACAGTTCCTTCAAAATATAATTCAAGACTTCTAAAAGATGCTAATTATAAATTTTCATATATCAAAGAAGAACTATATGAACTTGGAAAAATAGCAGTTAAAACTCCTTATGGTAATGATGTATTCTGCTATGATATTGAAAGAACAATTTGTGACATTATTAGAGACAAAAACAAAATTGAAAAATACCAGTTTGCTGATGCTTTAAAAAGATATACAAATTTAAAAGTTAAAGATATTGCAAAGCTATATAAATATGCAGAAAAATTTGGAATTAAAGATGAAGTAAAGAAATATATAGAAATTTTAAATTAGGAGGAAATAATGACGCCCACATCACCAACACAATTAAAAGATTGGATAAAAAATTTATCTAAAGAAAAAGATGTATCTGCTAATATTATTATGCAAAATTATATGTTGGAAAGATTATTGGAAAGAATTTCTGTATCAAAGTATAAAAATAATTTTATACTTAAAGGACGGAATGCTTATAAGTGCAATTGTAGGAATAGATTTAAGAAATACACTAGATATGGATGCGACAATTAAGGGATTTAATTTAAATGAACAGAATTTAAAACATATATTAGAAGAAATAATATCTATCGATTTAAATGACAATATTAATTTTGAAGTACTAATGATTAAAGATATTAGAGAAGAAAATGAATATAGTGGTTATAGAGTTACATTAAATGGGACATTTGATAAAATTTTTCAAAAATTTAAAGTTGATATTAGTACTGGAGATGCAATAACACCAAAGGAAGTAGAATATAATTTTAAATTATTATTTGAAGATAGAAAAATAGGAGTGTTGGCATATAATCTTGAAACAGTATTAAGTGAAAAATTTGAAGGTATAATTAGTAAAGGAATAGCTAATACAAGGGCAAGAGATTATTATGATATTTATATTTTAATGAAATTTCAAAAACAAAATATTAATATAAAAACATTAAAGAAAGCTATTATTAATACTTTTAATAAACGAGAAACTACATACTATTTAGAAAATATAAATAAGCAAATCACTGAAATTGAAAATAGTGATGATTTAAAAGAAATTTGGAATAACTATAAAAATAAATTTTCTTATGCAAATAATATCGGTTTTCAAGACACAATCGAAACCTTAAAAGAAATAGCAAATTTATTTGAAAATTAAAACATACTTATAAAACTATATAAAATTGTTTTCTATATTGACACCGGGTGGTTTCATAAAATATTACAATTTATAATATTTTATGAAATGACCCTGTAAAAACAAAATGTAATGAAAATGTAACAAAAAAATAATACAAATGTAACAAAACTCGAAAGACCTTGTAAGAGTATATATATATATATATATTACAGGGATTTTTGAATTATTGAAGATACTCTAATTATTTGATATTATTTATATAATTTAATTATTAAATAATAGGAGGAATATTCGAAAATGAATAAAACTTTTAAACAAAAGAAAGGTATAACATTGATTGCATTAGTAATTACAATCATAGTGCTATTACTTTTGGCTGGAACAAGTATTTCTATGCTATCTGGAGATAATTCTATTTTATCTAGAGCTGGAGATGCAAAAACACAAACAGAAGAAAAAAGTAAAGAAGAACAAATAAAAATAGAAGTATTAGGAAGCTTCGACACAGATGGAAAGATAGATGTAGCAACATTAAAAACAAATTTAGGAAAAATGGGTGCAACTGTTTCTGGAAATAACTTGCCTTTAACAGTAACATTAGGAGGACAAGAATTTACAGTAAATACAAATGGAAATGTAGCAAAAGCAGGAGATGTGCCAGCTAGCAATTATGGATATAATTCAGCAGGAAACTATTTTTTAGGGCAAAAGTCAATAGGAAAGATAACTGAGGGAGAGGAAGATAACACACAAAGGTCAAATTGGGATGCAAACAGAAATGGATATAAATTTACAGCGGGACATTTTGTTTATATAGAAGATTACGATTATTATGATTTTGTTCAAGACAGAGGGGCAACAGGGAATGTATATTTATGCTGGGATGCTGATTATGGGGCAATAGGAAGTCTTCAGGATTTATGTGATTATTCAAATACAAATGAAGTTATTGTATGCTGGGATGTGTTTGATGCTTCTTCTGGAGTATGGATTTACAGCGACTGTCGTGGCCCAGGCTAAAAAATGTTGAGACAAGTGGATGGGTCTTTTGTCTATGTAACTTATTTTTTTGCTCTTTCAAAAAAGCAGAAGATTATTTAAAAGAAAAAAATAGCATAGGAGAGCAGAGGGCTATGGTTCAAAAGTAGTATAAAAAGAAATATATAACATTGCACAAAATAAAAGTTTCCATACATTAGAATGCGGATATATCAATGATTACATAGTTTTTTATTTGAAATAAATATATCATTTCGAATTAAGTTTTTAATTTAATATTAATAGCATTGTTACTACAAAGATAGTTGTAATCTTTCCGTAACAAAAACTTAATATAAATGTAATAATCTTTAAAATTATTGTAAGTATATATATTAAAGTAGTTTTTAATGTATTGAAAATATTCTGATTATTTGATATTATTTTATTAAATTTATTATTTAATTATTAAATAATAGGAGGAATATTTAAAAATGGAAATAATTTTAAAACAAAAGAAAGGTATAACATTAATAGCCATAGTGATTACTATTATTGTGTTGTTAATACTTGCTGGGATTTCTATTTCAATGCTAAGTGGAGATAATAGCATTTTGCAAAGAGCAACAAATGCTAAAACAAATACAGAAAATGCTAATGAAGAAGAACAAATAAAACTTGCTGTTTTAGGAAGTTATGGTGATAATGGTAAATTAGAAATAGAAACTATAAATTCAAATATAAAAAATAAAATTAATGGAGTAACTACTGATGATGCAACTGAATTTCCTTTGACAGTTACATATACTGCAACAGGAAATAATTATACTATCAGCTCAGATGGTATCGTAGAAAAAGCAAATATATATCCAACAGTAGGAAATACGTTAAAAGCAGGAGATTATGTTGAATATAATAATAAACCATATGTAGTGTTATATGATATGGATTCAGAATTTGGTTGGGTTGAAATTGTTTCAGTAAATCCACTAGAAAGTGTAACATTAGGAAAAAATGATAGTACAACAGGAGCTCAAGGCGTTAGTGGTGAATTAGATAGGGCTATATGGTCATATAATAATGCAATATCTAATTTAAATACTATAGCTCAAAAGTATTTAGACAATGACTTAGCTGATAGGGCAAGATGCATAGGAAGTGATCCAACAAATCCATTAAATGAAGAAGGCAATTCATCTATAAAAGGAATTGACAACAATTCCAATAAAGATTTTAATCAATTAAAGTCTATTGGAGCAAATAATATAAATGACACAAATTATTCATTTTATTGGCTTAGTTCAAGAGACAAAATATTTTATGTGAACGAAAGTGAAGATTTTTATTTGAATCCTGAGCTTGGACTTGAGAGAATAAATTCTAGTGGAAAGAAAAGTAATATGATGAACGGAACATTAGGAAAATTAATTCAAATATATTATGAAAATCAGTTATACTATGATGAGCAGGACGGTGGATGTAATGGATATGAAGCTACAGCTGGATTTAGACCTGTGATTCGTTTAATTTCAATCGCAAAAGTTATTTCTGGTGATGGTTCAAGTGATTCACCATATAAGTTACAAAAATAAAATATAGCTTAAAATTGTGAGAGTATATATATTACAGTGATTTTTTATGTATTGAAAATTTTCAGATTATTTGATATTATTTTATTAAATTTATTATTAAATAATAGGAGGAATATTAAAAAATGGAAAAATATATTAAACAAAAGAAAGGTATAACGCTAATAGCTTTAGTTATTACAATTATTGTTTTGCTTATATTAGCAGGAATATCAATAAGTATGCTAACAGGAGATAATTCTATTTTACAGAAAGCCACGGATGCTAAAACAAATACAGATAATGCTAATGAAAAAGAACAAATACAACTTGCAGTTTTAGGAAGTTATAATGAAAGTACCGAATTAGAAATAGAAACATTAAATTCAAATATAAAAAATAATATTAGTGGAGTTACAACTGATGAAGCAACAGAATTTCCTTTAACAGTTACATATACAGCAACTGGAAATAGTTATACTGTTGATGAAAATGGAATTGTAAAAAATAATATCCCGAATAATATAGAAATAACTCCTATTTATGCTAAATTATATGATAATAATGTATTAATATTAAGTGCTATAAATAATTATATAGATTCAGAAAGAACATTAACTTATGATTTTGGAAAAATAGAGAATAAATCTGAAACGAACTATTATTCACAGAATAATTATTCAAAAAATATTACAAAAATAATTATTCATGACGAAATAGTGCCAGAAACAGCAGCTTATATGTTTGCTAATCTATATAATGTTGCTGAAATCGAAAACATTTCAAACATAAATACTGAAAAAACATCATCGATGGAATCTATGTTTTATAATTGCAAAAACTTAACAAATTTAAATTTGAATAGTTTTAACACTTCTAATGTTACTAACATGAATAGTATGTTTTGTATGAGTTTTAGTGAATACGACGAAATTCCGCCTAAGCTAACTAGCTTAAATTTGGATAATTTTGACACAAAAAATGTTACAAATATGGAGTATATGTTTTCAAGTTGTGTTAATTTAACATCATTGGATTTAAGTAGTTTTAGTACTGAACATGTTACTAATATGAGTAACATGTTTTATATGGGAGATAATGGATTACCAGATTATGATGGTTCTAAATTATCAACAATATTTGTAAGTGAATTGTGGAGTACTAATAATGTAACTTCTTCATCCAGAATGTTTCAAAATTTATATAATATAGTTGGACAAAACGGAACAAAATATAATAGTAATTATCGAGATAAAACATATGCACGTTTAGATACTATAACTTCTCCTGGATATTTCACGTTTAAAAATAATTAGTTTTAAGAAATAAATAGTGAATATAGCTAAATTTTTCAATTTGGATAAAAAAAAACATTAATAATGATGGCATTCCAGATGGAGTCTATTTTGAAGTAGATTTAGATGGACGTAATGTAAATGTTATAAAAAAACATACAGAAATCTAAAATAAATATAATTATTTATATTTTTATATAAATTAACTAAATAGGGCATAGAGGTAAATTTGTAATTAATAAGATTGAAACTATAAATCTTATTAATTGCAAATTTTTGTTATTTTCAAAAAAATTATAGTTGTATATTTTTTGTAAATTTTTTAAAAAAACAAAGTGAGGTAAGCTAGAAGAGATGAATCAAAAGTAGTATAAAAAGAAATATACAACATTGCACAAAATAAAAGTTTTCGTGCGTTTTTCATTAAGATATACATAAATAAAAATTATATGAATATAATTATTATAGTAATATGTTTTAATTATAGA